>JAOZLQ010000160.1:3689-5283 GCA_029934755.1 Desulfuromusa sp.
GTTGAGAGGGCAGATCATGTTTTACAAAATCTGACCCACCCTTCGTCTGGTAACCATTAAATGTCTATTGGATTAACCTAACCACAATTAAGGATAGGAGGAAACACGTGATTGAGCAGATTGATTTAACCATGGTGGGCTGGGCGAGAGCCACGTTTGCCTTGACGGCCATGTATCACTGGATATTTGTTCCATTGACCCTTGGCCTCTCTTTCATCTGTGCTTTTTTCGAGTCAATTTATGTAAAGACTGGAGATGAGCAATGGAAGAAACTGACCCGATTCTGGATGACCTTATTTGGAATTAACTTTGCTATTGGGGTAGCGACTGGGATTATTCTGGAATTTGAGTTTGGTACTAACTGGTCGAACTATTCCTGGATGGTCGGAGATATCTTTGGTGTGCCGCTGGCTATTGAAGGACTTTTGGCATTTTTTCTTGAGGCTACCTTCTTTGCAGTCATGTTTTTTGGCTGGAATCGCGTATCCACAAAAGCCCACCTTTTTTCAACATGGATGGTTGCCATTGGCTCCAATCTTTCAGCGGTCTGGATTCTGGTTGCCAACGGTTGGATGCAACATCCGGTCGGCATGATGTTTAATCCCGATTCTGCACGTTTTGAAATGGTGGATTTTTGGGCCATTGTTTCTTCTCCTGTTGCTATCAGCCACTTTGTCCATGTGACCAGTGCGGCATTCTTATATGCCTCGTTGTTTGTTGTTGCTATCTCCAGTTGGTATTTGCTTAAAAAACGCCATATCCAATTTGCTAAACGCTCACTGACTGTTGTCTGTACCTTCGGTCTGCTTGCATCTCTCTTTGTTGCTTATACTGGAGATGAGCACGCTTACCATGCTGCCAATGTTCAACCAATGAAACTTGCGGCAATGGAAGGACTATACGATGGGGAATCTCCTGCGGGTCTGGTTGCTGCGGGTTTGCTGAATTTTAGTAAACAACCCGGTGATGACCAGGATGCATTTATTTTTGAAATTAAAGTTCCCATGGTTCTGTCATTGTTAGCGAACCGTGATATTAATAGTTTTGTTCCCGGGATTAATGATCTGGTTTACGGTAACACCGCAGAGAATATCATGGGGGTTGAAGAAAAAATGGTACGTGGCAAGTTAGCGGTTGCTGGCTTGGGTGATTACAAGGCGGCTAAAAAATCGGGTGATCAGCTTGCTGCAAGTAACGCATTGACTCTGTTTGAGAAGAATAGTGATTATCTCGGTTATGGATACCTCGATTATGCCGAACAGGCGGTTCCTTATGTCCCTCTGATTTTCTATTCTTTCCGCGTTATGGTGAGTCTCGGAACATTTTTTGTCCTGTTATTCATGGTTTACCTCTATTTGTTGTATAAAGATCAACTTGAAAAGCAAGCACTGCTATTGAAATTGGGCGCTACATCGTTCTTTCTTGGCCTTATTGCACACGAAGCTGGTTGGATTGTCACTGAAGTCGGTCGGCAACCTTGGGCAATTCAGGATTTACTCCCAGTTACTATTGCTCGATCCAATCTTGATTCGGGAACCGTTCAGGTAACTTTCTTTATGTTCCTCATCCTGTTTACCGCTTTGCTGATTGCCGA
>JAOZLQ010000032.1 GCA_029934755.1 Desulfuromusa sp.
CCACCGTGCCGGGAATCGGTTCCGAATACCAGATTCATTTAACCCGCGACAATGCCGGACGCGACCACATGCTATTGGTTGTTGAACGTGCCGAAAAAGTTGATGTCAAGCGCGCTCCTGAGTTAAGTCACGAAATCAGCCATCAGGTCAAAAAGCAGTTGCTGGTTTCGGTTGAACTGAAACTGGTCGATTACGCCAGTTTGCCCCGTTCAGAAAAGAAAAGCCAACGGGTGTTTGATAATCGAATTCAGGATGAAATTGTGTAACACCAAAATTTGACCTCGGATATCAATATTGGTGTTTGTCAAAAGTAGGTAGGATTTTTCCAGTGATCAGAAAATTTAACTATTATTTTTTCTTCTCCCATCCTATGACAAAAATTACTCCAAGTAACCCAGCCAACCATCCAAAACGTTGCCAGATAAAGCGTTGCAGACGTGCACTTTTAAGACGATAAAAACTTTTGGCGAGAAAAGTCCGTCGCTTAAGCGCACCGCCCAACGGACTTCGCTTTAATCTGCCATGATAACTTGCAAAACTAAAATCATTTGTCTCAAATGCATGCTGAATCGCTGTTGCTGCAACGGCACCATAACCCAGTGCGGGACCAATTCCTTCACCGAGCAACGCATCCACGCCTAATGCATCACCGACAAGAATCACACGCGGAATGGAGACCTGATTTGCAAATTCATACCAACGAATCGGGTAACCTTCTAGTTTATACTCATTTAAGTCATAACCGTGTGCCGCCATCTCCTTCGCAAGAACTTGGCGTAAAGGGGCACGCTTTTCTACTTTCACAATATTACTATCGTAGACACCCCAACATCGCATTGCATTACCCTTGATTTGGGTAGGAAAATTCCAGACATATCCAGAAATACCTTGTGGTACCGCAAGAAAATCAAAAGAGGCCTTTTGTTTATTCTTTCCAGGTGGAATCTCGGCAATATCCGGCGTGATGACCTCTAATCCCCTCCCCACATGCGGATGTGGATTCGGCTCGACTACACGGCGAACAATGCTGTTCGATCCATCTGCCCCAACGACAACTTTTGCGCGAAAATCACCTTTATCGGTCTTCACAAGCGCGTAATCATCAAAAGATTCTACCTTTTGAACCTTTATCTCTTCTCTGATTTCAATTCCCTTATCTCTAGCTTTATTGGCTAACCACGCGTCAAATTCATCTCGACGGACAACGCGAAAGATAGGTTTTTTACTGAGAAAGGGAGTCTTTAACCCGCGCCCCTCATAATTAAAGTAAGCATTTGTTACATCAACATGAGGCACTTCACAAAGGTCAAAACCAAGTTTAGCCAGAATCCTCTCCCCCTCGACAAGAATTCCACCAGCACAAAGTTTTGGTCTCGGGTGACGAGATTTTTCCAGGATAAGAGAAGTAAGATCCAGGTTATGCGCTAAGTGATCAAGGTGCAGTGCAGTCGAAAGCCCCGCAGGCCCCGATCCAATAATGATAAGATCGTAGAGTTTATTCATAGTAGGATTCATTTTACAAGAGGTGGAACCATCAGAGCAGATCGCCATAAACACTCTATAGCATTTGCCCTAAAACAGATTTTTCGCATGGTGATTTCCTCCGTTCGAGTAGTCTAACTCAAACAGGAGAATTCTCGAATTCACGCTGAACCATGATAGAATAATGGAGAGCTGAGATGAATCACTTCAAATTGTTTTGTATCTATAAATTCAATCAGTGATTTAGCAACTTCAAGATTAATTGGAGTCTAAGGACTAAAACCAACTTTAAGTTGCTTGTATTTCAAAATTTTCATTGCCGCGGTTTTCTCCGATGACTGCTTAGACTTTATAACTCCATGCTCAACCGTACATTCACTAGAGGCTGATTGGCAGCAATTTATTTTCATAAATATTGGTCATATGCATCAATTTTCTTTTGTAGTCTTTCAGCAAGAAACTGAGATGCCTCACCAAGCTGCGCCAATATAAAGCGTGCTTCATTTTGATATTTAGCAATTTTTTCCTTATTCCAGTGATTAGGTGGCGGCTGTAAATTTGTGATTCGATCGCATAGCTTGACCATCCACACTGCCTTTGGTTGCTTTTTTATCCTATTAATACTGTCTTGCATTTGCTCAGCCTTGGAAGGCAGATCCTTATTTTTAGTGAGCGACAAAACTCCGTCAGCAATTTCAGAACCAAATATTTCTTCAATATCCTTGTAAGTCGTTGAAGTGTCCTCAATTGAATCATGCAATAACGCGCACAAAACAAGAACATTAGGATTCTCAATATCATGATTGGCAATGACTGCTGATGCTTCCATTGCGACAAGCCCAAGATGATTAATATAAGGAATATCGCTTCCAGGGAGTTTTTGCCCATTATGAATAGCAGAAGCAAAATTCCACGCTTCTAAATATTTATCTTGATCCCAACTGTTCATATTCTACCTTTTCTCACTCTTGACAGTTCATGATAATCGGCGATGGCGCGAACTTGCGACTCACCCACACTTTAGTTTGTTTTTCAATTTTACGCAGACATGTTTTTCGGCTGGTTGATTAGATCGTAAGATTTAATGACCAATTAATTTAGACAAAAACCAATGCCACCCTCACTATACTTAAGCCCATCCCTATGACTGGCGGAAGATCGAGCACTTAATTAGATAAGAAGGTATCTGCAACAGTAACTAACTCTTTTTAGGCATTAGATTCCATTGAGAGATGCCACAAGAGATTTCAACAGATGTAAAATCCACCACATATTAATAACGTAGACAGCAACAAGAATCCAGCGAACCCGTACTCGAAGGTTTTGCAAACTTAAGAGGGCAAAACTTCCGGCCCCGATAAGAAGAGATTTGATTGATAAAGTAGCCCATACTGAGACAACTGGATACGGCTGTTCGCTCGTTCGAAACATGAGAAATGAAAGCTCTTCCCATGATACCCAGAGAAAAGGAACCACCAGTAAAGCTACAAAAATAATTTTAGTTTTTCGTGTCATCATTATTCAACCTAACGGATCAAACTGATCATTTTCAAGTGTGTAGAAACCATTTATACAAGACAAAACCAACCCATGAAAACACACCAAATTCTATCGACATATAATCGATAACCACGGGTCTGTTTCACGCAAGTTTGGAAGATTTAAGAGAATAATCAATGCTTGAAAAATGCCTTTTGTTTCCAAAAGACGTAACTACTTCCTATAAGGGCAGTGGCAATACTAATATCAAGTATCGCCACACTAAGTAGGAAAATGTAGTTGTTGTGAGCCATCCGGGATAAAGTAGCACCTGCCGCAATCATAACGACCAAAGATAGAAAGAACTTTAATCCGAAAAATTGCCATATCTTAGGCTTGTCCAGCAAATCTATTCTAGCAAGATTTTTTTTACAACTTTTACAGAACAGATATTTTGCTTTCAGCCCTCCAATGAGTAGACCAATGAAAATAGCCCACCAAGTCCAATTTTGTTCTGGCTTCAAACTAGCTGCTTCGATCAAAAGCCTACCCCCTTTTGACACCAGAATAATACCTCCCCAATACCAGAGAAGCGCAGCTAAAATTTTGAGGATCTGAGGAGTTACTATCATTTACGGTTAAAAATCCATGTAAGGCAAAGGAGTATTCTTGAATTTTCATTCCAACTCTTCGTAAGTTGAAACATTTAGGGTCACTCGACGGTTCATGATAATCGCCAGTATGGTATGACCCACCGTGAAAACTCTGGAGACATCATATCTAATATCCGTTAACAATCATAGAGCTGTTGAACTCCTGAAGGGGTATTTATATGTTCTTACTTAAGAGTTTTCTTTTCTATGATGCAAGCCGGGCAGGATGGTATAGAAATAGGTCTTAATTTCCGGTAAGGTGGCTTCTTATTAAACGGGAATTCAGCCGACAATTCAGGATAATGCAATTTTATGGATCAAGAATCTCAAAAAAATATTCACAACGCGACCATTCATAGTTTTATTGATGGAGTAACCGCAAACCAGCAGACCATTGAAGTGCTTGGCCTGCATGGATCAGCAGATGCTTACCTGCTAGCACAGCTTATCAAGACAAGTTCTAAACTGCTGGTGATCCTTTGTGCCGAACTGGAACCGGCACGCCAACTGGTTGCTGAGCTGCAGTTTTTCCATCCCCAGCCCAACGATATCGCTCTACTCCCCCACTGGGAACTGAATCCTTACGATCCCTTGACACCCCATCCTGAACTTGAAGCAATCAGAATGACCACCCTGGCGGCCTTAAATCAGGGCAAAGTCAAAGCGTTGGTGCTACCGCTCCGCTCGCTGATGCAAAAGGTGATTCCCCGCCAAATTCTCGATACAGTTTCGTTGGAGCTGTTCCTTGAAGAGGAATATGAACGCAAGCAACTCCTTAATTCTTTAACCCAACTTGGTTATCAACCCGTCCCCTTAGTTGAAGAACGGGGCAGCTTTGCAGTTCGCGGTAGTATCATCGACCTGTTTCCACCCGATGCTAAACAACCGATCCGTCTTGATTTTTATGGCGACTTTATTGAGAAAATGCGCCCCTTTGATCCCGCCAGTCAGCGTTCTGTGGGAGAGACACTAAAAGCCCTCACTCTGATTCCATCCAGAGAGATGATTCTGCACGGATCATTTCTGGAAGCTCTTGGACAAAATCTCAAACAGCGCTGTGACGAACTGGCGATCCCACGAACCGACCGTGAAGCGATCATGACGGAACTGCGTGAGGGAATCCTATCACCGGGACGAGCATTTCTGCTCCCTTTTAATTATCCGCAACTCGATCCCCTCGAAGAATATTTTGATAATCCACATTTGGTGATGATTGATCCACCGGCTATTGAACAGGAAATTGACCTGTTTCAGCGTGATATTCGTGACGGTGAGAAGCGGATGTTAGATCAGGGATTACCACACGCCCGCCACCAGACCCTATACCTCGAACCAGATGAATTACATCCCCTGTTACATAATCAGTTACGCGTTGAAATATCACGATTACAGGTTATTCGGCTGGACGATCAACGGCAACGTTATCACTTTAATTGTCAGGGCAATGGTTCTCTACGAGCGATACCAAATGTGGATCAAGATGGCCTCGAACCCATTTTGGAACGACTCCAACAGGCCAAAAATAATAATGAAAAAACCCTACTAATTTGCCACCAGCAAAGCCAGGCCGAACGTCTGCAAGAACTTCTCTCCGCGCACAATGTTGTTCTCGACATCGAATTGAACTTAATTCTGTCTGATTTAGCATTTAAAGTGCCAAAAATCACTATTGGTGGATTAAATAACGGTTTCTATCTGCCCAATGAAAAACTGAACATCATCTGTGAAGAAGAAATCTTTGGTCGCCGCAGTCACCGGCAGAAAAAAACTGGGCGGCAACGAGCAAAGCAGTTGATGACCAGTTTGGCCGAATTAAAAAATGGTGATTTTATTGTTCATACCGATCACGGTATTGGTCGCTACCTTGGGCTGACTCATCTACAAACTGGAGCAATTGCAGGTGACTTTTTAAACCTTCAATATGCTGGAAACGACAAGCTTTATCTGCCAATTGAGCGAATTGAGAAGGTCCAAAAATATATTGGCGGTGAAGGCTATATCCCAAAACTGGATAAAATGGGTGGCCAGGGTTGGGCTAAAGCTCACCTTAAAGCCCGTGCTGCCGTTGAAGAGTTGGCACGGCAACTACTAGAACTTTATGCCAAACGAGAACTACGTCAGGGGTTTGCCTACTCGCCCCCAGATCAGCTATTCCGCGAATTTGAGGCAACCTTTCCCCATGAAGAAACGGTTGACCAGCAACAGGCAATTGATGACATTCTGGACGATATGCAATCAATTAAACCGATGGATCGTCTCATCTGCGGTGACGTTGGCTATGGTAAAACTGAAGTCGCACTACGTGCTGCGGTCAAAGCAGTTTTGGATAGCAAGCAAGTAGCAGTTTTGGTGCCAACAACGGTTCTAGCAAGTCAGCATTTGGAAAGTTTTAAGCAACGGCTACACGATTTTCCAATTCGAGTTGAAATGGTTTCCCGCTTCCGCTCAGGTGCCGAAAACCGTAAAACTCTAGAAGCTGCAGCAACAGGTAAAATTGATATTCTGATCGGTACTCATCGATTATTACAACGCGATGTTCGCTTCAAGGATCTTGGGTTGTTGGTTGTAGATGAGGAACAACGCTTTGGTGTCAGTCACAAGGAAAAACTGAAACAACTGCGTGCCGAAGTCGATATCCTCACCCTGAGTGCGACTCCGATTCCCCGCACCCTGCATATGAGCATGACCGGAATGCGCGATCTGTCGGTCATTGAGACAGCTCCAGTTGATCGTCTGGCAATTCGAACCTACGTGACCCGCTTCGATGATGAACTGATCAGACAGGCAATCCTACGCGAACTGCGCCGGGGCGGGCAGGTTTATTTTGTCCATAACCGGGTACAGACAATTGAAGCAATGGCAGAACAATTACGCCAGTTAGTCCCAGAAGCAACCGTTTCTATTGGTCATGGCCAAATGGCGGAAAAAGAGCTGGAACAGGTGATGCTTGATTTTATTGCGGGCAAAAGTAACCTTCTGGTTGCTTCAACCATCATCGAAAATGGCCTCGATATTCCTCGTGCCAATACAATTATTGTCAACCGAGCAGATCGTTTTGGTCTTTCACAACTTTATCAATTGCGTGGCCGGGTTGGACGCAGTGACCGCCGTGCCTATGCTTACCTGTTGATTCCCGGAGAGGCCGCATTGACACGTGATGCCCGAGAACGATTGCGAATCTTACAAGAGCTCACCGAACTGGGGGCAGGTTTTCGAATTGCCAGTCATGATCTGGAACTGCGTGGTGCCGGGGATTTACTAGGTGGCAAACAATCGGGTCCGATTGCAGCTATTGGATTTGAACTCTATACAGAACTCTTGGAAGAAACGATCGACAACCTGCGCGGCAAAGAACGTGAAGAACGCATCGATCCTGAGATCCGCCTGGGCCTATCGGCTTTTCTGCCGGAAAAATATCTGCCCGATCCCAATCAACGGTTACAATTCTATCAACGTATGGCGGGAGCCGAAAATGACGCAGAACTCTTTGACCTGGTCGAAGAACTACGTGATCGCTATGGCGAACCTCCCGTTGCAGGAGAAACCTTGATTGCCACCATGCGACTGCGAATTCTGTTGAAAAAACTTTATATTGAACTGCTTGAATATGATGGCAGACGGCTCAGCTTATTGTTTCATTCATCAACAAAAATTTCTCCACTTTTAATCCGGCAGTTGGTGACTGAGCAACCCGATAAATATCGTCTTGGAGCCGACTTCAAGCTCACTATTGAACTTGGCCGCTTACCGCAAGGGGAGCTACTGGTCAGGGTGAGAAAAGAATTGCAACTATTTTTCTGACTATGCTAATTTTGATGGCGGAGTAAAAAGTCCGTCCTCCAGCATTGCAGCAGTATTTCAGAATTCCAAGATACGTATACGGGACTTCACCTCTGTAAAATAACTGCCCTTGAGGGTCGAAACTTTTACCTGCTGGCCAGTCAATACGAAACACGTAGCACATGAGGATTTTGGTATTTTTTCAGCTATATTAACCAGAGCACTTCCATTATTTTTTCTGTTAGGGCTGCTATCCTGTCAGCAACAGGAGCAACAACCACTGCCCCCCTTATTGAAAGTTGGACAACGGCAGTTAACCCTGCAACAATTCAATCAGGAATTGCAAGGAACTTACCCTGACATTTCTGCCCTGACCGACCAGGAACAACTACAACTAAAAGAGCAATTACTTAAACAGTTGATCGATCGTGAGTTGATTCTTGGGGAAGCAAATCGGTTAAATGTTCAGATTACGCCGGATGAACTTGATGCAGCCAAGGCAGAAGTCCGTGGGAACTACAGTCAAATCGAGTTTACCAAAGTTCTGGAAAAAACGGGTAATACTCCAGAAAGTTGGCTTGCAGCTTTAAATCTGCGGCTATTGACAACAAAAGTTAGTCTTGCAGCCCTGACTTCACAGGTCCAGGTTAGTGATAAAGAGGCAGAAACCTACTATAAGTCCCAGCGGGAAGAGTTTCGTCGCCCGGTTGAAATACGTGCTCGACAGATGCTTTTTAAAACTCGCGATGGTGCAAATAAAGTTTTGAAACTGCTTAAAGAAGGTGGTGATTTTGCCTCCTTGGCACATGAACATTCACAGTCTCCAGATCGGGAAAATGGCGGTTCTCTGGGTTATGTTTCTGCCGGTCAATTACCCATAGAATTTGATAACGCATTGTTCAAGCTCCCGGTTCGTCAAATCAGTGATCCGGTTGAAAGCCCTTATGGTTTTCATCTTTTCCTGGTTGAACGCAAACGTAAAGCGGGGCTTCGCCCATATGCCGCGGTTAAAGATGAAATTTTAGCAAAGCTTTACCAACAGAAAGAAGAGATCGCCTTTCATCTATGGTTGGAAAATTTACAGGAAACAACAGATACACACATAAATCGGGAACTGTTTCAGCTAAACTCCAAACAATAAGCCCCTTTATCTATAAGGATTCATATTTATGAAACACATTGCTTTCGCCCTGACTCTCTCGCTACTCTTTGCAGTCACCCCAGCCACGGCAAAAACTCTCAGCAAAGTTGCCGCTGTCGTTAATGACGACATTATCAGCACCTTTCAACTTGATAAAGCCGTGGTTGCTGCCTTGGCCACGAACCCGAATAAAAACCAGTTGACCACTGAGCAATTTGAGCAGATAAAAACCCAGATTCTCAAAAACATGGTCAACGATAAACTCCTGGAACAACGGATCAAAGAGCTGCGCCTGAAGGTTTCCGATCCTGAGTTAAGTGCTGCCATTGAAGATGTACAACTCAAAAATGGACTCACCCCTGAAACACTGGAGCAAGCCCTTACGACACAAGGGCTAACCATGTCAGGATATCGAGAGCAGATTAAAAATGAAATTCTACGCTATAAATTATTAAGTCGTGAAGTTAATTATAAGGTTCTGGTCACCAGTAGCGAAGTTCTCAACTACTATAATAATCATATCGACGAATACACAATTGAACCAAAGATTCGGGTCAATCGCATCAGCTTTAACATTCCAACTGGCAATGAAGAACAATTAGCAAAATTGCACAAGCGGATTGATGTCAGCCGTGATTTACTCCTGAATGGAGAAGATTTCGATATGGTTCTTACAGCACAAGGTGACTCCGCCACAGGGGGAGACATGGGTGAGCTGGTTGAAGCTGATCTAGCAAAACCCCTGCAGCTAGCACTCGCTGACCTGACTTCCGGAGGAGTGAGTAAGCCCCTGGAGCTAAATGGTCAGATCCACCTATTTCAGGTTACTGAAAGAACTGCTGACGATAGTGACCCCTTCGACCGGGTGAAAGATGAGATCGAAGAAAAGCTGAAACGGGATAAAACCGACCTCCGTTTTGAAGAATGGCAAAAAGAGCTGCGTGATAATGCTCATATTGAAATGCGTATGTAATATCTCATTTGTTCCTCCCCCTTAACTACAGGGGGAGGAACAAACACTCCAGCTCCCTGTTCTCGAAAATTTCTCCTGACTACTTTCACACCAAAGCTTGTTTCCCCATCCAAGCTTCCGTTATACTGATTCATTACATAAATTGATGAATCAACCATTTCATAAATAATTACCCATTTTTATTTTGCGGGATCGATATCAATATGCAACCACTGCTACTCACCATGGGTGATCCAACCGGAATCGGCCCTGAACTGATTGTCAAAATTCTGTTGGATCATTCGCTAGAACAGATCAACCGCCCCGTTGAAATTATCGGGGATATCGGCATACTCTGCCGTGCCGGGAAAATCTTTGCGACTGAAGGAAAAGCTGAAAAACTGGAAGATAATCGTTATTCTCTAAGCTTTGGTGACCAAAAGCTGACTGTTCATACCGTTTCAGAGTTAGATATAGCCTCAGTTTACTATGGCCACCCCAAGACTGCTTGCGGCAAATCAATGGCAGATTATGTAGAATATGCTATTGCACGTTGCCTGGCTAAAACTGCAGCCGGCATTGTAACTTGCCCCATCAACAAGGCAGCAATCAATGCAGCGGGATATCATTTTCCTGGACATACGGAACTGCTTGCTAAACGGTGCGGAATTGAAAAAGTTGTCATGATGCTGGCTGGCAAGCAGTTAAAAGTCTGCCTGGTGACCACCCATCTGGCTCTTCGGGATGTTCCAGACAAATTGAGTCATGAGGAAATTCTGCAAACGATTCGGATAACAAATGTAGCATTTCAAAAACAGTTTGGCGTAAAGCAGCCGCGGCTGGCAGTTCTGGCACTAAATCCTCACGCAAGTGAAAATGGTCTATTTGGCGATGAGGAACAACGGATCATCACCCCCGCTATCAAAGCTGCTCAAGCAGAAGGAATCGCTGCCGATGGACCACACAGTGCCGACACCCTGTTCCACTTTGCCGCAAAAGGGACTTATGATGCGGTCATCTGTATGTATCACGATCAGGGCTTAATCCCGCTAAAATTGCTCCATTTTGATGATGCTGTTAATGTCACTCTGGGGTTACCGATTGTCAGAACCAGCGTTGATCACGGCACTGCCTACGATCTAGCTGGAACTGGAACCGCGAATACAGCAAGTCTGATTGCCGCATTGAAGATGGCGAACCAAATGGCAAACCATTGAACCCTTCTCCCTAAGGGAGAAGGTGGCCAAAGGCCGGATGAGGGGGAAAAGTCAAAGCCAGTACAAGTTCCCCCTCACCCTAGCCCTCTCCCTCAGGGAGAGGGGATATTCTAGAGATAGTGGAAGATTTAAAACTATGATTGATAAAATAAAAATTCGCGGTGCCCGTGAACATAATTTGAAAAATATTGATATCGATATCCCCCGCGATAAACTTGTCGTAATTACCGGGGTTTCCGGTTCCGGCAAAAGCACTTTGGCCTTTGATACCATCTATGCTGAAGGGCAACGTCGTTATGTCGAAAGCTTGTCCTCCTATGCGCGTCAATTTCTGGAACAGATGGAAAAACCGGATGTTGATCAGATCGATGGTCTCTCTCCGGCAATCTCCATTGAACAGAAAACCACTTCAAAAAATCCCCGCTCAACAGTAGGGACAGTCACCGAAATTTACGATTATTTGCGCCTTCTCTATGCCCGAGTTGGACAAATTATTTGCCATCGTTGTGGCAGCCCTATCCGTTCTCAAACGGTTCAACAAATGGTTGATCAAGTGTTGCAGTTCCCTGAAAAAACCAGACTAATGGTGATGGCTCCGATTGTTCGGAGTCGCAAAGGGGAGTACCGCAAAGAACTGGCCCAGTTACAGGCTGACGGTTTTGTCCGTATCCGAATAGACGGTGAAATGTATGAGCTGGGTGACAAAATAGAACTGGATAAGCAGAAACATCATACCCTAGAGGTTGTTGTTGATCGCTTGGTGATGAAAGCTGACATTGAATCGCGCCTCGCCGATTCAATTGAAACCGCATTGCGGTTGGCTGACGGGATGGTCAGGATTGAAATTCCGGACGGTGAAAGCAAATTGTTCTCGGCAAACCATGCCTGCATCAATTGTGGACTTTCTTATCCAGAAGTTACACCACGGATGTTTTCCTTTAACAATCCCCACGGGGCCTGCCCTGACTGCAGCGGTCTTGGCACAAAAATGTACTTTGACCACGAGCAGGTGGTGCCAAACCCAGAATTTTCATTACGCGATGGTGCCATTGTCCCCTGGGATAGCCGCACTGGTTACTACTATCAAGCTCTCCTGGAAGCTCTCTCCATCCATTATCAATTTGATATTCGCTCCCCCTTTGCCAAGCTACCGGAACGGCTACAGAATATTATTCTCTACGGTTCCGGTGAAGAGAAAGTACAGTTTTTTTACGATCAGGGAGAGCGGCGCCACTTCTATGAAAAAATCTTCGAGGGAGTTATCCCCAACCTGCAACGCCGTTACCATGAAACCGATTCTGACACCGTCAGAGACAACTTGGAACGGTTCATGAGCATTCTCCCTTGTCCGATCTGTCAAGGCGGAAGGTTACGTCCAGAGGCTCTGCATATTACCGTTGGCGGGAAAAATATTCAGCAAGTCACCGATATGTCAATCGCTGACGCTGAAGCATTTTTTCGTCAAGTGACCCTATCTCCCAAAGATATGGAGATTGCCAAACGGATTCTGAAAGAGGTTCGCGAAAGACTCTCCTTTCTTTCCCATGTCGGCCTTGACTATTTAACTCTCAGCCGTAGTGCTGGAACTCTGAGTGGAGGGGAAGGGCAGCGAATCCGTTTGGCCACACAAATCGGTTCTTCCCTTACCGGGGTACTCTATATTCTTGATGAACCCTCTATCGGCTTGCATCAACGAGACAATCAACGGCTTCTGACCACTTTGAAACGGTTGCGGGATCTGGGAAATAGCGTTCTGGTCGTTGAGCATGATGAAGAAACGATAACCGCTGCTGACTATGTGATTGATATGGGGCCCGCGGCGGGCATCCATGGTGGGCAAGTTGTCGCACAGGGAACTCCACAGCAGATATTGAAAAATCCTGACTCCTTGACTGGCGATTACCTATCGGGAAAACGCTGCATCATGGTTCCAACTGAGCGCCGTTCGACTCAGCGCTGGCTGGAAATTACTGGTGCAAGAGCCAATAATCTACAAGATGTTGATGTCAAAATCCCCCTTGGGGTTCTTACCTGTATCACCGGGGTCTCCGGCTCAGGAAAATCATCCCTGATAATTGAAACCCTCTACAAAGCACTGGCACAAAAACTCCATCGAACCCGGGAGAAATCTGGCCCGATGAAAGATATTCTCGGGCTTGAATTACTTGACAAAGTGATCGACATAGACCAATCCCCGATTGGACGCACTCCACGCTCCAACCCGGCCACTTATACCGGTGTCTTTACCGATATCAGGGATCTGTTTGCCCAACTACCAGAAGCGAAAATTCGTGGCTACAAAGCGGGACGATTCTCCTTCAATGTCAAAGGTGGTCGCTGTGAAGCTTGCAGTGGCGATGGTATCATCAAAATTGAAATGCATTTTTTACCAGACGTCTATGTCCAATGCGAGGTTTGCAAAGGTGCCCGCTACAATCGTGAAACTCTGGAAGTAAAATACAAAGGGAAAAGTATTGCCGAAATTCTGGATATGACCGTAAATCAAGCTAGCCGTTTTCTTGAAAACATTCCCAAAATCAACAACAAACTGCAGACCGTACGCGATGTGGGACTCGGATATATCAAATTGGGACAGAGTGCCACAACCCTTTCTGGTGGCGAAGCACAACGGGTCAAACTCTCCCGCGAACTTAGCAAACGCGCCACCGGGAAAACCATCTATATCCTTGATGAACCAACAACCGGATTACATTTTGCCGATATTCACAAACTGCTTGAGGTCCTTAATCGACTGGTTGAAACAGGGAATACCGTCGTAGTGATTGAGCACAATCTGGATGTCATCAAAACGGCTGACCACATCATTGATCTTGGTCCAGAGGGGGGAGCCCTCGGAGGAACGATTGTTGCGGCAGGCACCCCTGAACAAGTTGCACAGTGTAAAGAATCCTATACCGGAAGATTTTTAAACAACTATCTCACAAGAAGATAAATTATCATCTGACTTGCGCAAAATCTGCACATAAGAACAATTTATGTCGCTAAAATAACAACTTAAGTCTTTTCAATAAATGTCGATAAGGCATTATATATTCATTGGAAAAGGGCTATACCCTCAATATCAGATAGCTTATTTTTTTAATTCCCAAGTAAAGAAAAACAGTCGATTGCCAAGTTTAGAAGGCACAAGCATTGCAGCAGATAATATTGTCGGCAAGTCGGCTCAGTAAAAAGGAGCACCCAAATGAAAAGTAAACTGTTTACCCTTTTTGTGCTGGTTGCATTTCTCAGCGCATGCGCACCCCACCAAGCACTGATTCAATCCGAACCTCCGGGAGCGATGGTCACAATTAACGGATCGGAGATCGGACAAACTCCAGTTCAATTTGACTACACTCTCAGTACTGGCAGTCAGCATCAGGTGCAAATCTCTCGTCAAGGATATGAGCAGGTTGATCTGACCATCAAGGCTGATAAAACTGATTCAGGCGCCATGAAACGCTGGCTAATGGCTGGTGTTGTCTGGAGCCCTCTATGGGTCGGAACATTTTTCACTAAGAAATTGAAAGAAAGTTACCTCTTTGTTATGAAACGCAATGATCCGCAGATGACAGCAATGCTCGAATAACCTGTATTGCTCCAACCAAGTTGCAGACTTACCGGCAATCAAAAAGCCAGTCCTAAAGGACTGGCTTTTTACATATGGGCATATGGGATCTACTGTTGAAAATAGTTTTGATCGGAAAATACACATCTTTAAAAATTGGAATATGCTGTGACAATTTTATCGAAAGGCATTTCGCATAATGCCTGCCAAATATCCTAAAGAGATGCGAAATCTGTTTTGAAAGGACATTTGACGTTGAATCGCAGGGAGGTGGTTAAGAACAGATAATGCCAATCACAATATCTAAGTTTTGACAATTATTTGATCCGAACGTGTTGAATCGTAGGATCGGTAAAGATTAAGTATTTTGCTCACTTCAGACAGTTCAAGGCAATCTGGCACAATATGTGTCCATGTGGTTTCCGTTATAAAATTACCTAGCTATGAAGGAGAATAGCTCTCTATCAATATTTGATACTTTGAGAGAACCAAGAGAGTTAGATATTAAATACATTGATTTGTGTGGTTTTGAAGAGCATTATTTACATGATGCTTTCCGTATTCTCCGTTTTGATACATGGTTTATCCTCTTACCTAGGATTTATCCATCCATGCTGACCTCAAAAGAACAATTACACCGTCTTTCATTGGCTCTTAAAGGAGCAAAATCAGGTCTTTGGGATTGGAATATTGCTGATGAAAAAGTCTATTTTGACCCCAATTACTTTCTGATTTCCGGATACGAACCAGATGAATTTCCACACCATTTTGATGAATGGAAAAAGCGTGTTCACTCCGATGATATTGCTTTAACTGAAAAGGTGATTCAGCAATACCTATCCGGTGAAATAGAAACCTACGCTGCTGAATTTAGATTCATGACAAAAAGTGGTGATTGGATGTGGATTAGTGCGCAGGGTGAAGTGACTGAACGGGATGCAGATGGTAACCCGGCTCGCTTTACTGGTCTGCATATTGATGTGTCTCAGCGTAAATTAGTGGAAGAGGCACTACAGAAAGAAAACGATTTTTCCAGAAGTCTTATTGATACCGCACAAATCATTATTCTGGTATTGGATATCGAAGCTCGAATTATACAGATAAATCCCTATATGGAGGGAATTGCTGGATACACACAAGCTGAAGTCAAGGGCAAGGATTGGTTTGATACGTTTTTGCCAGAGGAAGACCACTCAAATATCCGCACCATATTTAAGAAGGCTATTGTCAATATCGATATCAGAGAACAAGTTAATCCCATTCTGACCAAGGATGGGCGTGAAATTCAAATTGAGTGGCATAATAAAACCCTTAAAGATTCAAACGAAAATGTCGTTGGATTACTTTGTGTCGGGCACGATATCACCGAGCATCTGCAAGCAGAAAAGGCACTGTCTCTCGAAAAGGATAATCTGAAAAGTATTTTTGCTGCAATGGAAGATGGCGTTTATATTGTAGATAAAAACTTTGATATCCAATTTGTCAATCCTGTTTTGACAAAGGAGTTGGGAGATTATACGGGCAGGAAGTGTTACGAGTATTTTCATGGTCGAACCGATGTCTGTCCCTGGTGCAAGAACGACAAAGTCATGAAGGGGGAAACCATACGTTGGGAGTTTCATTTACCTAAAACTGACAGAACTTATGACCTGATTGACACTCCGCTAAAAGGCCCTGATGGTAGTATTTTTAAGCTAGAAATATTTCGTGATATCACTGACCGGAAGATTTCTGAAAGAAAGCTAATCAATCAACAGCACTTACTTGAAAGGGCTCAAGAG
>JAOZLQ010000161.1 GCA_029934755.1 Desulfuromusa sp.
GAATTTCAGTGACCTGTGAAACGATTCCGGGGCAATCGCGACCAATAATAGTCAGAGCAAAATGTTGCATGTCACCTCCTGTATGAAAATGGAGAGTTGTTGGGAATAAGTCAAGCGTATCGATGACGAGAGTGCCTTATCTGAAACAGTTTTGCAAGACGGACGTTCTCATTTTAATCCAAAATGGTATTGGCATCTATTGACTTCGCACGTTATAAAGTAGTCAAAGGAGACCAACCATGCTTGAAGAACTGCAAGAACGCGTGACCGAACTGGAAATCCGTTTCAGTCATCAAACTCAACTACTTGATGAACTCAATGAAGTTCTTACCGATTGCAATCAACGGATAGACCGATTGAGCAAGGAAAATCAGCATTTGCGAGCAACGCTCAGTACTCTTGCTCCCTCCATGGAAGAATCCCCGGATGAATAGCCTGTCCCCTGGATCGCAAGGTTTGTAAGGTCAATGTGACTTATAATGCAGATCCATAATTCAATTTAACGAGAATTGTTGTTGTGAGGTAAGAGAATGGTTTGGTTTGTCCTTTTTCTTTTAGTTGTAATAATTTTTTGGGCAGCATATGTGTATATCACCAAGGCGCGTCGACGGGCTCGTCGGCGTCTCGCAACAGCAACCCCATTTTCAGAAGAATGGGTTCAGATTCTCCACAGAAATATACCTCTCTACACAAAATTGTCACCTGAACAACAACGAGAATTGCAGCAAGATATACAAGTATTTCTGGCTGAAAAATCGTTTGAAGGGAGTGGTGGTATCGCTATTACAGATGAGATTAAGATAACAATCGCTGCTCAGGCATGCATGCTGCTTCTTAATCGTAAAGATGATTGCTATCCAAAGCTATACTCCGTGGTGGTCTACCCGAGTGCTTACATCGCGGGTGGTAAGGGACTCTTCAATAGAAATGAGGGACAGTCAGTAAGGCTGGGTGAATCCTGGGGGACTGGTACGGTTGTTCTCTCGTGGGACCATGTGAGGAGAGGGGCTTTTAATTTTCGTGATGGACACAATGTGACCATGCACGAATTTGCTCACCAACTCGATCAGGAAGATGGTGCTGCTGATGGTGTCCCCATTCTGGAACAACGTTCCGCCTACACTTCCTGGGCGCGGGTGTTTTCTCAAGAGTTTGAGCGATTTCAGCGCAAGGGGCGAAAGAAAAAACGCAGTGTGATCGATGCCTACGGAGCAACTAATCCCGCTGAATTCTTTGCCGTTGCAACCGAGACCTTTTTTGAAAAACCTGTCCAAATGCAGAAGAAGCACGCAGAGTTGTACGAAGAGCTGAAAAAGTACTACAAAATCAATCCGGTCGAGTGGGAGTAATCAGGGTTTCACTTAAAGTCGATTATATTTATAAACTTTAGCTGAAACCCAACGAGAACAGAGCAAAGAGGGTTGATAATATCTTTATAGCACGCATAAATATTGTTTTTTTGCTAAATGAGAGTCATCATGGTTGACGACTTGCGAAGCAAGTAGCTGAACTTGAAATCTACTTTACCAACCAAACCCAATTATGTTGTTAAACTCAATAAAATTGAGGCACTTGCAAAACCCTTTAACTTCGAGTAACCGTCATTCCCGCGCAGGAGGGAATCCAGAGGTTTGCTGAGTTCGTCAAAAACTGGATCCCCGTTTTCACGAGGATAACGACTTGTGCAAGAGGCTCACTCAATAAAATTATCACTGATTATCTCGGATGGATCAATTGAGCAAAGAAAACCAACAATTTTTGAAAGTCGTGCGCACCCCATCTTCGTCTTTGGATGATTTTTTTGATGAATAATTTTCCTCTCAGCCCGACATTACGCCGAATCTTTCTGGAAGCTTTGATCCTATGTATTTTATCCGCTGCAGTCGGATTGAGTCTGAATTTTAAGCTGATATTCAATGCTTTTTCGGGTAAAGCAGTCTCCTCTCCGGTTCCTGTCAATGCTATTGTTGATGAAACAGCTGTAGAAAATGGCGTGGCAGTTAATGTTTTCCCGATACCAGTGGAACTGGACGAACTTGATGAACTCCTTGCTGTAGGAGCCCTGCTGATCGATAGCCGCAACAGTGATGACTACCAGATAAATCATCTTGCCGGTGCTATCTCCTTTCCTCTTGGACTGTTGGAAGATCAGTTGGCGGATTTCAGGAAGCAGGTTTCCGTTGACCAAACTCTGGTGATCTATTGCAGTGGCTATGGCTGCCCCGATTCTTTTGACCTTGGGGTTTGCTTGATTAATGAAGGTTACACCGATGTTCTGGTGTATGAAGGCGGCTTCCCCGAATGGCAGGATGCCGGATATCCGCTGGAAGGGGGAGGGGAATGACGTTGCTGGGCAAAACAGTCTACCATGTCAGTCGCCTTGGTTTGGCGGCTGTGTTTATCTATGCCGGAGTGGTTAAGGTAAATGATATTGTCGCCTTCGCCGGACAGATTGCCAACTATCAGATCCTCCCGTATGCTTGGAACTATCTGATTGCCTCCATACTTCCTTACCTGGAACTACTTTGCGGGATATTATTGTTGCTCAACATGCGGGTGCGGCCAGCAGTTTTAGTCTTATCCTGCTTAAATATTATTTTTATGGTTGCTCTTGTTTCTGCCATTGCACGAGGGTTTGATATCGACTGCGGTTGTTTTAAGCCCGATTCAGCTAACCCGACCAGCCCATTATCAGCACTGTGGCGGGATGTCGGATTGTTGCTACTGATGGTTGCTACCTGGGTTCTGCGTTATGTCAAACAGCCAAAGGAGATTGAATAATGTCCCAGGAAAGATGGCAGCAATCGCTACAGGATGCAGTGACCTCGGCAGATCAGTTGGCCGAGTATTTTGATTTTGATCCGCGTCCGCTGATGGCAGTCACGGCGCAATATCCGATGCGGATTACCCCATATTATTTGGGCTTGATTGAGCAAGTCGGTGATCCAATTTGGAAACAATGTGTCCCCGATTTACGCGAACTGGTTGCAGATGGATTGGACGATCCTCTGGCCGAAGAAGCACATTCTCCGGTGCCCGCAGTGATTCACCGTTATCCTGACCGGGTCATCTTTTATGTTTCAGGGAGTTGTGCCAGCTATTGCCGTTTCTGTACCCGCAAACGGAAAGTTGGTTGTGCTGATATGGCGCCAAGCTTTCGAGAATTGCGTGAGGGAATTGATTATATTGCTGCACACCCACAAGTTCGTGATGTGATTTTTTCGGGTGGTGATCCACTGCTGTTGCCAGACCCCGTTTTGCAGGATTTACTCGCCCGGGTTTATGCGATTCCCCATGTTGAAATAATTCGTATTGGTACCCGAGTACCGGTGACTCTTCCGGAACGGATCACCAATCGATTATGTGCCATGTTGAAGAAATTTCCGCCCCTTTATTTGAACACTCACTTCAATCATCCGCGTGAGTTGACGCCGCAGGCGACTGAAGCTTGTGGCCGTCTGGTTGATGCCGGGATTGTCTTGGGAAACCAGACGGTTCTCCTTCGTGGGGTTAATGATCAGCCTGAAATTATCAGTGAGTTATTTCGGGGTTTGCTGAAGATGCGGGTGCGACCTTACTATCTGCACCAGATGGATCTAACTCGAGGAACAGGACACTTTCGAACTTCGGTTAAGGATGGATTGAAAATCATGTACTCACTGCGTGGTCCGGTGTCGGGCTTGGCATCACCGCACTATGTTATTGATCTTCCTGGTGGAAAAGGGAAGGTGCCGCTATTACCTCAATATGTTAAAAGGCAGGGTGATATTTTGTTGATTCGTACTGCTGATGGTAGTGAGGTTGAATATCCTGATTTGCCGTCATGATTTTTTGGTTAAGTCTGTTTTGCGAGGGTGTTCTATATGAAAAATTTTCTTAGTCCGGAAGATCTAGCCACCTCACTTGTTGCCTGGGGAGAGGCCAAGGTTAAGCGAACATCGTTGCAACTTCTGCTTCTCGGTTTTGTGGCCGGTGCCTATATTGGTTTTGCGGCACATTTAGCGACTGTTGTTGGTACTGGGGATTTCTCCTGGATCGGCATGAAGAAGTTTATGATGGGCTCTGTTTTCAGTGTCGGGCTGATGCTGGTTATTATTCCCGGATCTGAACTCTGGACCGGAAACACGATGATGACGGCAGCTTTCCTGGAGAAAAAAATCTCTTTTACTCAAGTAATGCGCAACTGGTTTTGGGTCTATCTGGGTAATCTGCTAGGTTCCATTTTTCTTGCATGGATGATTGTCAATCAGACTGGAATCATGGATGGTGTTTTTGGTGGTACCGCTTTGCAAATTGCGTCGGCAAAGGTCAGCCATGAGGTTGTCGGGCATTCCCATAACAGTGCCTATTTTTTTCGTGCTGTTGGATGTAACTGGTTGGTGTGTCTGGCGGTTCTCCAGGCGATGGCAGCAAAAGATATCGCTGGGAAAGTCCTCGGAATCTTTTTTCCTATCATGGCTTTTGTCGCGTCTGGCTTTGAACACGTTGTTGCTAATATGTACTTTATCCCCGCGGGTATTTTTGCCAAAAAAATACCGGGTGCGTGTTCAGCATCCGGGCTTGATCCTGTCGTTATTGATCAGCTGGGCTGGGGTGCCATGTGGCAGAGCAATCTGATGACTGTTACTCTGGGTAATTTTGTCGGTGGAGGACTCTTTGTTGGGGTTGTTTACTGGTGGCTTTATGTGCGGGGGAAAACGGCTCACTAGGGCTCAAAAAGGCACAAAGTTATCCGTTTTCTTACCCCTTTTCTTTGTGAAATAAAATAGTCAATGTCTGGGTGTGCCACAGCATCAATATATCTCTGAGTCGACCCTCTCCTTTTTTGTGCGGATTTCCGCATAGCAAAGACAACCTATTCTGGAAAACCGCTCAAATGTTAAACTCCAGCTACTCTTCAATAATAAAACACCGTTAGATTACAGTACATTGCACTCGTTTTAAAAATGTCTTCGTTTGGCATATGCTTTGCTACTCATGCTATAGCCGAGATACTTGAATAGAACGTCTTTTTAACGGGAGGTAACAAATGCAAGATTTACACAGAAGAAAGTTTATTAAAGGTGCCGCAGTTTTGTCGGGAGCAGCAATATGTGGAGTTGCAACTGCAAATAACGCAACGGCTGCTGATGTTCTACCGGAAAATTTTGTGCCACCACCAATGCCTTGGGGGTATCAGGAACTTGATCCTGAGTATGTCAGAAAAC
>JAOZLQ010000162.1 GCA_029934755.1 Desulfuromusa sp.
GTGATGTGCAGAAGGTTTTGGATCGTTTTGTCAAAGAATCTGGTGTTGAATTGCTGACTTCATGTACGGTGCGAAAACTGCGCAGTGAAGGGGGGATCATCTCATCAGTTGATACCACTGCAGGTGTGTTTTCAGCGGATCGTTTCATCGTCGCAACGGGTGGTTTATCTTACCCTGAAACCGGTTGTACCGGAGATGGCTATGACTGGGCGAAGCAGTTTCACCACTCCTTGGTCAGGCCAGAGCCTGCATTAGTGCCGATACTGCTAGCGGACAACTGGACTCGGGAACTCAGTGACTTTAATTTGAAAAATATCCATATTGCTGTTCAGCAAAACGGTAAGAATATAACGGAGCGGTTTGGTGAAGCTTTCTTTACCTCTGGGGGTATCGGCGGCCCAATTATTCTTGATATGAGTGCGCAGATTCGTGATGCCCTGAGGCGGGGAGGAGTCGAGCTGATTCTTGATCTAAAACCCGCGGTATCTTTTGAGCTTTTTGACAAACGTCTGCAGCGTGAGCTGGCTGCGCAGGGGAGCAAGGATTTTCGTAATTCTCTGGGGAGTCTGTTGCCAAGAGATATGATTCCACTATTTATCCGACTGTCGGGTATTGCCGCAGAGAAAAAATGTCACTCAATTACCAGAGAGGAACGGACCAAGCTTTTATCATTGTTTAAAAATCTGGAATTGACAGTCACGGGGGTCGAAGGGTTTAAAAAAGCAATTATTACTTCAGGGGGCGTTTCTCTTAAAGATATTGATATGCGTACCATGTGTTCCAAAAAGGTGTCGAATCTTTATTTTGTTGGTGAAATGATCGATCTTGCCGGACCAACCGGAGGATATAATCTGCAGGTTTGTTGGTCGACAGGGTATCTGGCAGGGGTGAGTGCTGCGACTCCTGATCTTTAAGTTCCTGCTCCCGTCAAATTATTCCACAACTGCCCGTAAGGGAGCAGTAAAAAATCGATACTTAGCCGCTCTTTGCTTTCTTCAAGCAGAAATCCTCTTTCCAATACCGCTTGTTCAATCCCTTTCATATGCAAAGCACCCCAAGGAATGACGAGCGTATCGTATTTGTGCAAAGCTGTGGGGAAGTAGCTTGTCACGGAGCTGTTTCGTTTGTCGATGAGGTCATTCATGATGATACCATTGATGTCGGGAGTGACATGCTCTTGAGCCCAACGGTTAAATTCCAGATACCCATTAGTTAATGATTCGGCATTTAATACATATTTTGCCAGAGCGTTAAGAGTTTCCAGCGTACGTGAATCAAACTGTCTCAGGTCAATATCGGCACGCAGGATGTCGGGATTTTCCTGACTGATGACCTCTGGGTCATCAAGTTCTGTTGAGTCGATCAGTCGGCCCGGAAAGCGAACCTGCTCCTGTGATGTGAGACCTAGCAGGTCGGCAATTTTGCCGTAGCCGAATCGCTCCGTCATCAATCCATCTTCATCTGTGACCCCTTCAGCCAGAATAAGGGTTCGACCATCGGGGATCGAAGCCATCAGGTCGGCGTAGAAATTATTTTGTCCAAGATGAATCATTGCCGTCAGCTGGATCTGTTTGTCATCCTCTCGGTAAGTTCTCTCAGTCATGTACAGTCCGTTTGGCTTTAACTGCACAAATCCGGCGGTCTTTGTTTCAATTAGATAATCAATAAAAGAATAGCTGATCAGGACGAGCGTAAGTGGAACTATCAGGGTACTGATCAAGCAGAAACGGAACAGATTGCGACCGTTGAATGCTGGACCGACAAATTGGTTACGGTTCAATAGTAGACTTTTATGATTTATTTGTTGGTTCAGTTTCAGAATCGCCATACCAAAGAGCAGCTGTCCAGAAGATGCGTACAGGCGAAAATAGCTTCCAGTCATACTTTCGAGTGGCCAGTAGTCAGCTATCCCCCAGAATAGCCATATAAATAACGGAACCAAAATAATTTTTGGTGGATGTTTATTAAAGCCAAGACCAAAATAGGTCATGCTGCCGATAAAAATACAAGTAATCCATATCAGTTGCAGTGTTCCCGAGAGAATCTGTAAATCGAAAAAAATACGTAGAAGCTCATCAGCAACCCCAAAAATTGCCGACAGAAGAAAGAGAATCAGAAATAGGTTAGCCAGTTTTCTCATCAGTTATTTTCTAAGGTATGGAGGATTGTCTTCATGATCTGATTATCCTGGAAAACCCCTGCGGTCTGCCAAGATCTTCAAATGGGACGTATTGCAGATAATGGATATTCATTTTTCCTCAGAATTCAATCGGTAATTTTTTTATGGACTTTATGGTCATTCTTTCGGCAAGTCAATAAACACCTGAATCATGATTACTTAATTTGTAACCTTTGTGGTTGTGTTTATTGGTGCTATACTTCAAGTTTCGAAATCCAAATCTGAGAGGGAGGAAAACATGAAAGTACTATTCAAACTATTTATTGTTCTACTGGTTATCGTTGTTATTGCTGTTGCCGGGGCATTTTTCTATGTTGATACTATTGCCAAAAAAGCGATTGAGCAGGGCGGAGAAATGGCATTGGGGGTGTCGACTAATCTTGATGATGTCCACATCTCACTTTTTGGAGGTGAGGCTTCGCTGAGTGGATTACAGATAGCCAACCCCGCCGGATTTAAGGCGCAGACATTTATGGGGCTAGGTCAGGGAGAAGTTGCTGTTTCTCTGGGTTCACTGCTGGGAGATACGGTTAAGATTCCACGGGTGAGTTTGAGTCATATCCGGATTAATCTGGAGCAGAGTGGCAAAAAAAATAATGTAGATCCGATTCTAGCTCGTGCCAAAAGTATGAGCGGGAAACAAGGAAAATCAGCACCTCAGTCTGCTGCTAAAGAGGGGAAAAAGTTTATTGTTGAATATTTTTCTCTTGATGATGTGCAAGTGAATGCCAGCCTCGATTTTCTTGGGAAAGTTTCAAAAGTCAACTTGGTGCTGCCGAAAATTGAATTACGCAACCTCGGTGCCGATGAACAGGGATTGCCGATGCCCGAGCTGATCCAGAAAGTGGTTCAGGCTATTCTCAGTGCGGCACAGAACAGTTCAGGACAACTATCCCCCGCATTGGCAAAACTGCTTGCTGGTGAGTTGGGTGATCTCGAAGGGATTAAAACCAAAGTCATTGGACAAGCTAAAGCCCAAGTGGAAAAACAGGTGGGCGATTTGCAAAAGAAAATACAAGAACAAGTTCCAACTAACCTTTCACCGGAGATTGATAAGGTCGTCGATGAAAAGGCGGGTGATTTGTTAAAAGGGGTCGGTAACCTGCTTGGTGGCGATAAAAAATAGTCAAAAATAAATATTTCTTGATGATTTCGGGGTATGATCACGATCTGTGTTCATACCCCCCTTTTTATTGACGTTTGGAGTGTTGCATGCCCAAGATTGATGCGTTTGAAAAACATAGTGATGCTTATGACGACTGGTTTGAAAAAAATCAAGAGGCCTATGAGGTAGAACTGAAGGCTGTCCGGCAGTTGCTTCCATCAGGAGATGTCCAGGGGATGGAAATCGGCGTCGGTTCCGGAAAATTTGCCGTGCCACTGGGGATTAAGACCGGGGTGGAACCTTCAGAACAGATGGCGGTTAAAGCTAGAAACCTGGGAATTGAGGTTCATACTGGTGTCGCAGAGGAGTTGCCTTTTTCTGCAGATCAATTCGACTACGTCCTGATGGTGACCACGATTTGTTTTGTCGATGATGTTGTCCAGTCTTTTCAGGAAGCGCTGCGGGTTTTGGTCCCCGGTGGTTGTATCATTGTCGGCTTTGTTGATATGGAGAGTGAGCTGGGACAGCAGTATCTGCAGAATCGCCACAAAAGCAAATTTTATAAAGAGGCCACTTTTTTCTCAACCAAGGAGGTTCTGGGTCACTTGAAAACTGCTGGATTCGGAGCAACTGAGGTGAATCAAACCCTGATCCCTGGTGATACAGAGAAGACTGTTTTAGATGGTTTTGGAGAAGGGGCATTTGTGGTGATTAAAGCGGTTAAAAACTGATTTTTTAACGGAGAGGCGCTGAGAAGGAGAGGATTGAGAGAGAAAATTCTTAAGACAGAGGCTCTTGTAAAAGTCCCAAAAGACCATTGACCGTCATTCCCGCGAAGGCGGGAATCCAGAGAGACACAAGCTTTCAAGAAAAACTGGATCCCCGTTTCCACGGGGATGACGACTTTTGCAAGAAGCTCGATAGATTTGCTTTTCTCCGCCTCTCCGTTAAAGTTTTTATTTGGTATTTTCAGATTTTATTTTAAATTCTTTTTACGGAGGTCAAAAGACAATGGAATTCAAAGCATTACTCGTGGAACAACCCGAAAAGAAAGTTTTCACCCGCTCGGTCGTAACCCGTTCCCTCGATGATCTGCCAGAAGGTGAGTTGGTCGTCAAAGTTCATTACTCTTCTCTCAATTTTAAAGATGCCCTTTCCTCAGTTGGAAATCCGGGTGTGACGAGGAACTTTCCTCACACTCCAGGAATTGATGCCGCTGGCGAAGTTGTTTCTTGCGTTGATGGATCGTTTCAGCCCGGTGATAAAGTGATTGTCACCAGCTACGATCTGGGTATGGAGACGGATGGCGGGTACGGGCAAATGATCCGGGTGCCAAGTCAATGGGCGTTGAAGTTGCCCGAAGGTTTAAGTTTGAAAGAGAGCATGATGCTCGGAACCGCTGGTTTGACGGCGGCTTTGTCGGTACGGGAGCTGGTGGAAAACGGCATTACCCCTGAAAAAGGGCCAGTGCTGGTCACTGGCGCGACTGGCGGTGTCGGTAGTCTTGCTGTGGCTATTCTGGCAAAGATCGGTTTCAAGGTGACGGCAGTAACGGGGAAACTTGAAGAAACGGCTTACCTTGAAAGCCTGGGTGCTGAGCGCGTGATCGACCGGGAAACGTTGTTGAAAGGAAATGAACGACCCATGTTGAAGCCCACCTGGGCTGGAGTGGTCGACTGTGTTGGCGGCGATATGCTTGCCGCGGCGATCAAGTCGGCACAATACGATGGTGTTGTTACCTGTTGTGGACTGGTGGGATCAATCGATCTGGCGGTGAGTGTTTTCCCATTTATCCTGCGCGGAGTGCGGTTGGTCGGTATCGATTCTGCCGAGTGTCCAATGGATCGTAGAACTCAAGTCTGGCAGCGGC
The DNA here is from genome assembly GCA_029934755.1 of Desulfuromusa sp. Classification (GTDB taxonomy): domain Bacteria; phylum Desulfobacterota; class Desulfuromonadia; order Desulfuromonadales; family Geopsychrobacteraceae; genus Desulfuromusa. Next base: position 5,155 of record JAOZLQ010000162.1, read on the forward strand.
TGGCAAGTGAGTGGAAACTGGATAACTTAGCTGCAATGGTTGATGAAA
>JAOZLQ010000163.1 GCA_029934755.1 Desulfuromusa sp.
TCAGCTTTTACCTTGACCCAGCCATTCTCTTTACACCAATCATCTGCAGCCTGATCTTTACCACCAACCAATAGCGCTAACAATTCCTGATCCTGTTGCGATAAGGTCATCCGATTAAAACGATAATCTTTGAAAGCTTCCCAAGCCTGCGGCACCCAGCGACTGACAATCTGCTCACCGATAGTTTCAGCATAACTGCGGATTTCCAATTGAGCATGGGCATCCATACGCAGCGCAAGGAAATGGAACAGATTATGCAAATCCATCTGCCAGAAGGCTTCGGTGTAGGTGCTTAAAGGAAGATCCTTGCGTGCCTGTTCTCTGGCAACACCACTTTCCAGCCGATTATTATAGAGCTTTTTTGACAAACGGTGCAGATCCTGTTCAGCAGTTGAAAGCTCATGACCGACACTCTGATCAAAATAACCGGCACTCCCCTGTTTGTTGTCCTCTGCCTGTTGCCGCCACTGATCTGAGTTGGTCATCTGGGCACCATCAATAGCAATAGAATAGCGGGTGCTGTATTCGTTGACACTAGCAGTGCGATGACGAATCCATTGTCTCCAAGTATCCATCGGCACCCGAACATGAAGTTTCAAACTACACATCTCAAAGGGAGTTGTGTGGTAGTTGCGCAACAGATAACGAATCAGAGCACGATCTTGAGAAACTTTCTTAGTACCGTCACCATAAGAAACCCGAGCCGCCTGCACAATCGAGGCATCATTTCCCATATAATCAACAACCCGGACGAATCCATCGTCGAGAACAGGAAAGGTCTGACCGAGAATAGAATCAAGTTCAGGGCTGGAGGGACGTATCAATTGAATTGTCACGTTATAAATCCTTTAACGGTGAGAAGATGTAGCCAGCAGGGCACCAAAACCGACAAAAATCGAGCCGCTGACTCGGCCAAATATCTTGATTCGATGCGGCTGCATCAGCCAGAATTTCGCTTTGTGAGCCAGCAGAGCATAAAACATCAGAAAAATAAAAGAGAAAATCATCAAGGTTGCAATCAAAATAGAAAATTGCGGTAGCAACGGCTGTTCGACATGCAGAAATTGTGGCAGTAGTGCAGTCAAAAAGACAATCGCTTTAGGGTTGCTCAGGGCAATACCAGTAGCTTGAATAAATATCATTTTAGCAGATTTCACATCGGGACTAAAGCGACCCTGCATTCTATTCAGATCGATCCCTTTTTGAAAAAACAGTTTCAATCCCAGATAGACAAGATATGCAGCACCAGCATATTTAACCAGGTTGAAAATTAACTCAGAAGTATTCAGTAACGCCCCTAAGCCGGTTACCGCAATAATCCCCATGATAAGCAAGCCAACGATATTACCCAGAGCGGCAAATATCGATTTTTTCCAGCCATGCAGAGTTGTGTTGGTCATGATGAACAGAACCGCCGGACCGGGTGTTGAGGTCGCAGCGAAGACCAACACTAAATAGATCAGCCAGGATTGAAGTGTCATTTACAATTTCCTTTTGGATTTTTTAGAAGCAGTGAAAATAACATACTCAAGACAATCAAGGAAATAGCTGATTGGCACAGACCATCTCCCTCATGGAGAGGGAACAAATTAGAACGCAAAAAGGGCAACCAAACGGTTGCCCTTAAATTTCACCGGGGACAGAATTCAATTCTGTCCCCACTGTTTATTTAGTCTTGGTGCACTCGCAAAAATGAATCAGAGGGCTAAGCAAAAATTTCGTCCCACAAGGCGGAGTGGTTTTTCAAGGACGAAGGCATACATATGGTATGTCAAGGTCTTGAAAAACCGCTGCAACACCGTGGGGCGGACTTTTTGCGACGCCATCAGTCTTACTTTGTTCCAGAAGCTTGAGCTCGTTTCTTTGCAAGACCTTGAGTAGCAGCCTTGGTCATGCCAAACAGAACCAGAACGGCCGGAATCAGTTGAGCAACAACCAACAAGCTACAGAACCCAACCAGCAACATAACAAGGATGCCACTGCTATAAGTCTGAGCAGTATCAATTGCAAATGCAGGGGTAACCAGCATCATGGTAATTGCCATAGTCGACAAAACAGATTTGAGTGGGAACATGGATTTCACCTTTTGTTTAGCAGTTACCTGGGTATTGGTATTTTCATCATACTTTCTAAATGCATAACTGACTGCCTGGTAAATTTCCGCGTGATTATCTTCACCTACAGTCTTCAAAGCGTGATAGAAAATGCCTTCTTTACGAATCCGACGTTCCAGCTCAAGTGGCATTTCATCCGAAACCAGAATGATCGAGATATTGCGGTTACATTTTTTCAACAATGGGATCAGTTTAACAACATTCTGCTCATCGTAATGACCGTCAATTACAACGACCTGAATCTCTTTATTTATGATTCCCTCAAGGGCGTTAGCCACTGAATCCGCTTTAGTAATCTGATATTCATTCTCGTCAAAGAGACTTGCTAACTGCTCGCGTGCTGCGTGATTTTTATTTGCTATAAGTAGACCGTTCATGATCTTCACCTTTCCTTTAGGTTCCAACAATAGATTAGTTAGAAGTTTCAACTTTTTTGCTATCCTTGCTGGTCAAACCTTTAACCATACCAACAAACAGGATGACTGCAGGAACCAGTTGGAAGACAACGATCAGAGCAAAGAAACCGATGAACAAGGAGAGAAGCAAGCTACCTTCACCAGCACTACCGTTACCGGAAGCATAAGCTGAAGAAGAAAAAGCGATCAGGGCGACTAAAGTATTGCGTAATGTGTTTTTCATGATGTCCTCCATATTTGGTTTTTATTTAATTTTATTTTTTGTCTCTTGCTATCTATATAAAGCAGTGTTTGTGCCAAGTTTTCTAAAATATTCCACAAAAGTGGCAACCTATTGTTTTTACTGAGTAATAAAATAATTATTGCCGATATCCATTCCAACCATCGAAATATTTTGTATAAAAAAGACATACACTCAGGAGAGGGGCAACCCAGGAGAAAAACAGTTTCATATTTACAACATATTGATACTACTAAAGATTATTTGAATCATGAGGTGTATATAAAATTATTGCGGCAGATATTATCTTTATCAAACACCAAATCCTCTGAAATATAATTGCGATACTTCCAAAAACAGACAGGATAGCTACTTTTCCCGTTGAAGATTCTTTGCCGTACTTACGATTTGAAATTAACCGGACTCTGGAGCTTATTGTTGCCAGGAATGACGTGCGCGGATAACCGAATCAGCACCTTAAATCGGATAGAATTTAAGCAGGTACCAATAAATATAATATCAGGTATACTCTGGACACTACTTGCACCACTAAATGACTAAGTTCGGAGGAGGTAAAAAATGAAATCAATCCTAGCTATTGTCGTAGTTTTCCTGCTCGCCTGTACCAGCACAACAACATTTGCCTATGTTGTTGACCATAATTCGACCGATCTTGGATCGATACCCGAGGCTGCCATTAACCAGGCAAAGAATACCCTGCATATTGCATATGGACACACTTCGCATGGAAGTCAGTTGATTACAGGAATGACCGGCCTTGACGGACAGACAAATTTAGTCGACTACAAGGGTGATATCTACCAATGGAATGAGGGCGGATCAGGAGGGGCATTAGACATTGACGATTACTTTGTCGGTGGTGATTTAGGCCACAGCGGCTCCACAGTATGGGCAGATAGCACCAGAACCTATCTTGATAATCCTGCCAATAGTGACGTCAACGTTGTTATCTGGTCATGGTGCGGCGGTTGTTCCGACAACACACCCGCAGGTATTCAAATTTACCTGGATACGATGAATCAATTAGAAACTGATTATCCAAATGTCACTTTTGTTTATATGACAGGTCATGCAGATGGCAGTGGCGAATCGGGGAATCTACATATTCGCAACCAGCAAATCCGAGATTACTGCATCGCCAACAATAAAGTGCTTTACGATTTTTATGATATCGAGACCTATGACCCGGACAATAATTATTATGGTGATAAACTGGTTAACGATGCCTGTGACTATGATTCCGATAATAATGGTTCCCGTGATGCCAACTGGGCAACTACATGGCAAAACTCCCACACTGAAGGCGTTGACTGGTATAGCTGTACTTCCGCTCATAGCCAACCCCTGAACGCAAACCGGAAAGCCTATGCTGCTTGGTGGTTATGGGCTCGCATTGCAGGATGGAGTGGCGGTGGCGGCACAGACACCGAGGCACCAACCGTGCCTCAGAACCTGGTTGCTACGGTCATCACATCAACTCGAATTGATCTTTCCTGGGATGCCTCTTCAGATAACATAGCCGTGACAGGCTATAAAATATTCAGGGATGGTGCTGAAATTGCGAACTCAACCGACAATACTTACATTGACAACGGTCTGACGGCCTCAACAACCTATACCTACAGAGTCTCTGCTTATGATGCCACAGGCAATGAAAGTCCGCAGTCTAATAGCGCCAGCAACCGATGGATACCAGAGCTGCTTTCTCCAGCTAATGGAGTTACTGATATTCCGACAACCCCTGCCGTTCGCTTTCAATGGGTTGATGACGCAGCTCGGATGAATGTGACCTACACCCTTTATTACAGCACAGACTCCGATTTTGGAGCCATGGCCCTCCCCTTCGGGAGCGGAACTCGATCCCCATGGAATGGAACTGTTCCGGTTGCAGCGACATTGTTCGCACTCTCCCTGCTGCTGCTGTGGTCTGCACCAAAAACCAGAATTCGCTATAGATACGCATTTATCACCCTCGGGACAGCACTTATCCTGACAGCTTGTGGGGGTGGGGGCAGTTCTTCAACAGGTGGGGGGTCATCCAGTGCCGCTGTCTATTCCGTTGACAAAGGGACCAGTGATTATCATGAGACCTCGGGTCTAGATGCTGGGACGACATATTACTGGAGAGTTATCGCAACGGATACCACTGATTCGTCAGTAACTTACACCAGTGATTCTCACCATTTCACCACGGAAAGTTTATAAATAAGCGGAATCATACAACGTCTGAGCTGATCAACATTTCAGGTTAATATTTTCCAGTCACAAACGCAAAAAGGGCAACCAATCGGCTGCCCTTTTTGTGTTTGTATATTTGTCTTTTATCTTAGTTCTTTGCGGTAGCAGCTTTACGGCCACTTTGCTTGACAGCTTCTTTGGTC
>JAOZLQ010000033.1 GCA_029934755.1 Desulfuromusa sp.
TCAATTTTATGGCCAATCAAATCCAGATCAAGGTTAAAGGTATTGATACCCAGTTCAATATCTGAAAGTGCCACAACCTGCTGTTCAGTAAGCCGATCCCATCCCCGCACCGTGACTTGATCAACTCGAAACAAATCGGAAGATAACAATAATTGTGTTACAAAAAATCCACCGATAAGAAGCAAAGCGGCACTAAAAACCGTCACCCCAACACGCAATGTCCGGTGCAACAACTTGCGCCAATTTACTGGCTTTTGTTGTTTGTTGCGTCGATTTTGACGAACATTTTTGTTTTTTTTATGATTTTTCTTCAGATCACGCATACGGTTTTCTTATTTATCCAAATCGGCATCGAGTAATATCATTTCAACTAACTGTTTAAAATCGATCCCCGCAGCCTGAGCCGCTTTCGGCAGAAGGCTGGTTTCTGTCATTCCAGGAATCGTGTTGACTTCGATACAATAAAATTCACTTCCGCGGAGCATGAAATCAACTCTTGCAGCACCCCGACAACCGAGGACATAACAGGCCTTAACTGCTGCCTCCTGGATTTTCCTGTAACTATCAATGTCAATCGGAGCCGGTAATAAATATTCGGTATTTCCTGAGGTATACTTCGCTTGATAATCGTAAAAACCGCTTTTTGGAACGATCTTGATCATCGGCAAAGCCTCTCCATTTATTACTGACACAGTCAACTCGTCACCATCAATAAACTCTTCAACCAGAACAGTTCCATCCAACTTTACAGCCATTTCAATACCAGCAACTAAAGCATCCTGACTTTTAGCAACTGTGATGCCAATGGTTGACCCTTCACGTGAGGGCTTAACCACCAGAGGTAAATGATTACAACGCTGCAATAGATCACTGGCTGAGTCCCCGGGGCGCATAAAATCAAACTTGGGGGTTGGCAGCTGATGATAAATCAGCAATTGCTTGGTCATCACCTTGTCGATCGCCATACTTGAAGCCATTACGCCACTCCCCGTGTAGGGGATTTGCAGCATTTCCAATAAGCCTTGCACCCGACCATCCTCACCAAACCGACCATGGAGGGCAATAAAAGCACTCTCGATACCGGCATCAATCAATTGTTGGGGCAGGTTTTGCTTCACATCGATAGCAACAGCATCATAGCCAAGCTGTTGCAACGCACGCAGAGAGGCATTCCCGGTTTTCAAAGAGATCTCCCGTTCAGCCGACAGACCTCCCAGCAATACACCAATTTTTTTCGGCAACATCTCTTCTTGCGTAAAACAACTCACCTACAATCAACTTTCTGGCGTAACTTTTCAGCCAATAAACCGCAGACCTGATTGACATTCCCTGCTCCCAGCGTTATGACCATATCGCCCGGTTCAACAATTCCAGCGACAAATTCACTCACATCTTCAAGAGTTTCCCGATAAGTCACCGCTTTATGTCCATGTTCAATAATCCCCTGAGCCATAGCTGTGCCTGTTGCCCCCTCAATAGGCTCCTCCCCGGCGGCATAAACATCTGTAATCACCAAATGATCGGCCTGGTAGAAAGCCGTTAAGAAATCTTCAAATAAGGCCGCAGTTCGACTGTATCGATGGGGTTGAAAAACAGCAATGACCCGTTTATTCCAGCCACTTTTTGCTGCTCCCAAAGTTGCTTTTATTTCAACCGGATGATGACCGTAATCATCAATAATCATGATATTATTGATTTCATCTCGAATTTCAAAGCGCCGCTGCAACCCACCAAAATTACGAAATCCACCGATTATAGTCTGGAACGGGATCTCAAGCTCATGAGCAACAGCAATCACCGACAGAGCATTCAAAACATTGTGCCGACCAGGCATTCGGAAAGAGATACGGCCCAATTCTTCGCCCTGATAGTAAGCGGTAAAGCTGGTACGCCCTTGCCGATGCTGTATATCTTCAGCATAAAAATCGGCCTGGCTACTGAAACCGTAAGTTGTGTAACGTTTTTTGACAGCGGGGAGAATATCCTGAATATTGCGATCGTCGAGGCAAAGGATAGCGCGGCCATAGAAAGGAACTTTATTGATGAAATCGATAAATATCTGTTTTATTTCGTCAATTCCAGAATAAAAATCGAGATGATCTGCATCGATATTAGTAACTACGGCAATTGTTGGGGACAGATGCATAAATGAACCATCTGATTCATCTGCCTCAGCTACCAAAAACTTTCCACGCCCCAGTTTTGCATTTGAACCAAACGCGTCCAGTTTGCCACCAATCACAGCGGTAGGATCAATCCCGGCATGATGCAGAACCACCGACATCATGCTGGTCGTCGTTGTCTTACCATGAGTCCCGGCAATAGCGATTCCATATTTCATGCGCATCAGTTCCGCCAGCATCTCGGCCCGCGGAATCACCGCCACATGCTGGCGCAATGCTTCAGCAACCTCAGGGTTATCTCCCTTAACGGCTGTAGATGTGACAACGACATCGACTTCTGTAATATTTTCAGCACTGTGACCAATCACAATTTCACCGCCGAGTTCAGACAATCTCCGGGTGGTATCTGATTCACGTAAATCGGATCCAGAAACCCGATACCCCTGATTCAGCAACAACTCGGCAATACCACTCATACCGATTCCACCGATACCGACAAAATGTATTTTTTTGATTCGTCCGTACATTTATATTTCCTCCACCAGGGGTATCCTGAGTAGGCGGCGACATTCATTAAGAATCCGCTCCGCAGCTCCTGGAAACCCAAGTCGGCGACCTTGTGCAGCCATACTTTTCAGTTTTTCGCGATCTTCAAATAACTCTTTCACCAAAACAACAAGTCGATCCGACAATAATTCATCTTGAGGTAATAAAATCGCCGCTCCCGCATTTTCCAAAGCCTTTGCATTGACAGTCTGATGATCTCCCGCTGCATGGGGAAAGGGAATCAAGATTGCTGCTCTTCCGCAAGCAGTCAGTTCTGCTAGAGTGGTTGCCCCGGCACGACATATCACCAATCCCGCCTCAGAGTAAGCAGTGGCCATATCATCGATAAAGGGAACAACTTGTTGTGGATCAAAACCAGCATCACGATAAGCCTGCTGTACCTGTTGAAAATCTTCCTCCCCAGTTTGATGTAGAATTTCCGGTTTATCTGGCCAGTTTTTCATCAACGGTAGCATTTTAACCACGGCCTGATTAATTGCCCTGGCTCCCCGGCTGCCACCAAAAATCAACAGTTTCCCTGGTTGAGGAATCTTTGCAAGAACCTCATTTAACCCTTGGCGCAATGGATTTCCGGTCAGAATGGTTCTATGACTGCTAAACCCGGCACCACTATCCGCAAAGGAGAGACAGATTGACTTTGCACCCTTACCTAAAAGTCGATTACTTAACCCGGGAATTGCATTTTGTTCATGAATCAGATACGGAATTCCCCTCATTTTAGCCATTAGCAGTACCGGAACCGAAGCATACCCGCCAACGCCAATAACCAGGTCGGGTTTAAAACGATTCAATATCTTATTTGACTGTCCAAGACTCTTGAATAATTTAGGTAGAACTTCAAATTTTCCCCGCCACCCTCGACCGACAACGCCAATCATATCCACAGTCGCCAGGGGTAATCCAAGTTTTGGTAGCAAACGATTTTCTAAACCACGTTCCGTTCCAACAAACTGTACCGCTGATTCCGCATCTTGCATCAGCAGTAATTGTGCTAATGCAACCGCCGGAAAAAGATGTCCTCCGGTTCCGCCACCAGCAAGCATCAGCTTCATTTTACTGCCTCCAGTGAATTTGAGATATTCAGCAGGATTCCTACAGCCACCAGGCTCACAACCAGACTGGTCCCACCATAGGAAATAAACGGTAGAGCCAATCCTTTGGTTGGCAACAGCCCCATACAAACAGCCAGATTGACAAATGCCTCCAACCCAAGCAATAAACTCAAACCAAATGCCAGATTACGACCAAATGGTTCCTGACATTGCAAAGCAATACGGATGCCACAGAGAACCAACATCAGAAACAATGCCGCAACCACAAGAACTCCAACCAGACCAAGCTCTTCACCAATAACTGAAAAAATGAAATCGGTATGTGCTTCCGGCAGATAAAATAATTTTTGTTCTCCAATCCCTAACCCTTGCCCCAGAATCCCACCTTTACCAAAAGCAACCATACTCTGAATGATCTGAAACCCAGAATCGAAAGGATCATCCCATGGATCGAGAAATGCCATAATCCGGCGGCGGCGATAATCGACCTGCATAATCAGAAAATAGACAACTGGTAGCGTCATCAGAATTGTTGGCAGGATATAGCGCCAACGCACTCCGGCCACAATCAACATTGAAAGAGCAACCCCGACAATAATCATGGCGCTGCCCAGATCTGGTTGTTTCAGCAGCATCGCAAGAAGCAACCCAAGAACAATCATATAGGGAAGATACCCTTTAAGCAGGGAGCGGACTTTTTCTTTTTTTCGTGTGAGTGAATGGGCCAGATAGAGAACCAGAGTCAACTTAACCAACTCAGCGGGCTGAATTGTCAAGCCAGGCAAGCGTAGCCAGCGCATTGCCCCACCAACCCGCACACCGAAGCCAGGAATAAACAGTAGTGCCAGCAAGGCAATACTACTGAGCAGGGCTATCACCGCCAGTTTCCGCCAGTTTTTATAATTGAAATAGGTCGCAACTGCCATCAGCATAAACCCAACCAGAGTATAAATCAGTTGCCTCTTCAGGAAGTAAAAGCCATCATGAAACCGCTCTGCTGCCATAATTGCCGATGATGAATAAACCATCACCACACCGATGCAGGTTAAGGAAACTGTTAGTAGTAATAGTGTCGTATCAACATTTCTGCGGAAGGTCATAATTTAGCTCCCTCCGGTGGCAGTTGTTGTACCAGACGCTCAAATTCATCCCCACGTACCTGGAAATTGGCAAACATATCAAAACTGGAACAGGCTGGAGATAGTAATACTGTCCCGCTATTGACAGTGAGTTCATAAGCCTGTTGCACCGCCGATTCCAACCCTGTAACCAAACGGATTTCGCAACTTCCTGATAAAGCGGCAGCCATCTTCTGCGCCGCTTCACCAAGCAAAATTAAATGCTCAACCTTCTGTTCCAGTAACGGTCTGAGTAGAGTGTAATCACCACCCTTATCTTTTCCGCCGGCAATCAGCGTGACTCCTGAAGTCAGGCCGGCAAGACTTTTCATTACACTCCCTACGTTTGTTCCTTTTGAATCGTTGTACCAAGCCACTCCATTTAACAGCCGCACCAACTGCATCCGGTGCGCAAGGCCAGTAAACGAGCAAACTGCATTCCAGGCCAGCTCCGCTGGACATCCCTGCAGCAATGCCGGAATCATCGCCGCCATAGCATTTTCAATGTTGTGCTCACCAGAAAGCTGTAACTTTGACAATGGCAATTGAATATCAGCTCCAGCCCAATTCCAGACAAGTTTATCTCCCAGTCGAACCATCCCCTCAACCAGTCGTCCCTTGGCAGAGAACCAGACCTTTGTTGTTTCAAGCTCAGTTGTTAGTCGACAGACTTCCGGATCATCAGCATTCAAAACAACAAAATCTGCAGCCGTCATATTGCGAAATATTTCCAACTTGGCCTGGTAATAACTCTGTAAATTGGGATAGCGATCAAGATGATCGGAGCTTAAATTGAGCAACATACCAATGGCAGGATGGAATTGATCAATGCTTTCCAATTGAAATGAGGAGAGCTCAACAACCACACCATCGATCTCGGTCGAGCAAGCCTCAACCAAGGGGGTTCCCAAGTTGCCACCGACAAACACCTTTTTGTCCCAAGCCTGCATAATTTCACCAATAAGACTTGTGGTAGTCGATTTTCCGTTGGTGCCAGTAACACCAATAATTGGCACTGTAATTTCCCGAGAGGCAATTTCAATTTCTCCGAGCAGCGGAATGCCACAGGATTTCGCCCGAATCAGTGGTTCACAATCAAGTGGCACTCCCGGGCTTACAGCGATCAAGTCGGCTTGCTCGAACAATTCCAAGCTATGCCCACCAAAATCAAAACGAACCTGTAATCCATCCAATGAATCAAGGTTTGCGATTTCTTCTTTTTTGCGCAAATCGGATAAAGCCACCGTTGCGCCTCGCTCCAGAAAATAGTGCACCAATGCCAGGCCACTTTGCCCTGCACCGATAACCACTACTTTCTTATGATTAAAATTAAGTTTCATCGCAACTTCAATGTAGAGAGAGCAATTAATGCCAGGACAATACTGATAATCCAAAAACGTACAATTATCTTAGGTTCCGGCCACCCTTTTAATTCAAAATGGTGGTGGATAGGGGCCATTCTGAAAACTCTTCGACCCCAGTAGCGAAACGAAATCACCTGAACAATAACCGACAGTGCTTCGATAACGAAAATGCCTCCGACAATCACCAGAACAAATTCATTTTTGGTGATCACGGCAATCGTTCCCAATGCTCCACCGAGTGATAAACTGCCGACGTCACCCATGAATACCTGGGCTGGATAACTGTTAAACCATAAAAAACCGAGCCCGGCACCAACCATCGCACCACAAAGAATTGCCAATTCTCCCGCACCTTGAATACCGGTAATCTGCAGATAATTTGCAAGTTTGGCATTACCGACCAGATAGGCTAATAACAGGAACGTTCCAGCAGCAATAATCATCGGCCCAATTGCCAGACCATCAAGACCATCAGTCAGGTTTACTGCATTACTGGATCCCACCATCACCAGAATGGCAAACGGGATATAGAATATTCCAAGATCGGGATTCACATTTTTGAAAAATGGCAGGCTCAAATGGGTATCAAAGCTACCACTCCAATAAAGCCAGGACACTGCAACCATAGCGATCAGAATCTGCCAAAACATCTTCTGCCGTGCCGAAATACCATCACTGCTCTTACGCACAACCTTGAGATAATCATCAATAAAACCGACTGCACCATATCCTGCGGTGACTAACAATGTGACCCAGATATAGAGATTCGTCAGATCAGCCCAGAGCAGGGTCGGAAGAATTATTGCAAGTAAAATCAATGCCCCACCCATCGTCGGGGTTCCCTCTTTTACAAAATGGGATTCGGGGCCAACCTTGCGAATTGTCTGACCAATCTGCATTCGTTGCAAAGTTGCTATCAACCAGGGGCCAAGAATAAAAGAGATCAATAGAGCAGTAATTGTCGCGTAGATGGTGCGAAAAGTAATGTAGCGAAAAACATACAAAACTGAATATTCAGTATGGAGAGGATATAAGAGGTGATATAGCACCCGTTAGCTTCCTTTCTTTCCATTTAAAGAGGTATTAACAGCTGTCTTGAGAATTGCTGCGACTTGATCCAGTTGTATGCCTCGCGATCCCTTTAGCAGAATTCTGTCACCTGAACGCTGTTTCCCCTGCAGAAAGTCAACCACAGCAGCAGCATCTGCCAATGCCACCATTTGTCCAGTTTTCATTCCCGCAGCTGTCGCACCCCGACAAAGGTCAGGAGCAAACTGCCCCACACCAATCAGCAATTCAGCAACTCCAGCAGCTTTGGCACCTAACTCAGTATGCATCTGCGCTGAGTTTTCTCCCAGTTCCAGCATATCCCCCAGCACCACAACCCTTCTGCCCTGTCCTGGCGATGACGCCAAAACGTCTAGTGCTGCATAGGCAGAAAGAGGATTTGAATTATAACTATCGTCTAGCAACAAACCCCCAGAAGGGAGATTGAAAATATTCATTCGCCCGGGGATAGCGGTAAACTGGGCCAATCCGGTAACAATTTTTTCTACCGGAACCTTCATTTCTATTGCTGCAGTTGCAACAGCCAGAGCATTAGATACATTGTGTCGCCCAGGAATTGGCAGTTGCACCTGATACCGTTGCCCAGTTGAGAGAAGATCAAATCGAACTCCTACAGCATTTTCCTTAATATTTTCAGCCCGAACTTGAGCCTCTGCAGAGAGTCCATAAGTCAGTTTTTTAACCCCATTGGCGATGGGTAATTGTGCCACGCGCTGGTCATCGAGGTTTACGATTGCAGTTCCTCCCTGCAAACCAGCAAAAAGCTCCCCTTTAGCTCTGGAAACACCATCCAGTCCACATAATGTTTCCAAATGTGCTGCTCCAATATTAGTGATAACACCAATTGTCGGTTGGGCAATTTCAGTCAATCTCTCAATCTCGCCAAGGGCACTGGTCCCCATCTCAAGCACAGCCCATTGATGTTCTTTCTTCAGGCGAAACAGAGTTAATGGCAGGCCAATCAGGTTGTTAAAGTTCCCAGCTGTTTTCAGTCCCGGCGCAACTTGTTCCAGAACTGTAGCCAACATCTCCTTGGTCGTTGTTTTTCCAGTTGAGCCAGTAATAGCGACCAGCGGTCCATTGAGTTGTAAACGATAAGCAGCAGCAATATCTCCAAGGGCACGAAGTGTGTCAGATACCCGCACAACCGGAACACTTAAACCGGCAATAACTTCTTCACTCAGACAGGCGACAGCACCATTTTTGACTGCTTGGCTGAGATAATCATGGCCATCAAAATGTTCACCGCGCAGGGGAACAAACAGCGATCCGGGGGTTAAATTTCGGCTGTCAGTTGAAATCCCCGCCAACGAACAATTGACTTTTCTACCGGAAAAATCACCATCCGTAATTCTGGCAATGCGCTCAAGATCAAACATGATTTTCAGCTCCGATTTCGCTGCCGTTCATACCTGTGGCGTTGACTTCATTCAGGACCCGGGCTAGTTCCTCTCGGTCATCAAAATGGATTGTTTCAGTCCCAAGAATCTGATAATTCTCATGCCCCTTCCCTGCTACCAGCAATACATCGCTTGGTTTGACCAGACTAGCAGCAAACTCAATCGCTACACGACGATCAGGAATCACCACATACCCATCCTCAGTCGCAGCCTGCTCCCTACTCAATTTCAAGCTACCTGCAGACACCGCCCCACCTTCTACTTGATCCAGAATTTCAAGAGGATCCTCAGTACGCGGGTTATCTGAAGTAAATATCGACAAATTAGAGTATTTAACTGCCACAGCGGCCATCAACGGGCGCTTGCCTTTATCTCGATCTCCGCCACAACCAACCACCGTTAGCAAGCGTCGAAATTCAAGCTTGGATAATGTTTTCAGTGCTTGTTCTAATGCATCTGCCGTGTGCGAATAATCAACAAGTGCGACAACACCTTTATTATTTTCAACTTTTTCTACCCGCCCAGGCACCTGCGGAGCAGTCGAAATCCCTCTGGCAATTATTTCATTACTTATTCCAAACTGCTGCGCCGTGGCACTGGCTGACAGAAGATTACTGACGTTAAAATCACCAATCATTCCACTTTCAACGACAATATCTCCCTGCTCGCTGGAAAAAATTCCGTCAATCTGATCACGGCCCACCTCAATGTGTTGTGGATAAACTTGAGCACGCTTGTCCAAGCCATAAGAGATCCAGTTTGCATTTTTTTGCAGCAACTCAGCGCCACAAGCATCTTCACGATTGATAACAGCAATGCCATCTCCTAATAATTCGGTAAAGAGACGTCGTTTACTGGAAAAATACCGCTCCAGCGTTTGATGATAATCAAGATGATCCTGGGTTAGATTGGTAAATATGGCGGCATCAAAACTGATCCCATCAACGCGATGCTGTTCTAGTGAGTGCGAAGACACTTCAAGAATCATGACATCGGCACCCTGTTGACGAAATTCAGCCATCATGCGCAGCAAATCAATTGACTCTGGCGTAGTGCGTGATGCTTCATAGCGCAACTCGCCAAACCTGTATTCAATTGTTCCAAATACTGCCGGGGCGTAGCCGGCCTGTTGGAAGATTGATTCAAGTAAATAGGTGGTGGTGGTTTTCCCATTGGTTCCAGTAACACCAATGACGATCACATCCGCGGTCGGATTTCCATAAAATTCTGCAGCCATAACTGCCATTGACTGTCGAACATTTGCGACTTTGATGTAGAAGACATTTTCCACACATTCTTCTGGAATTTTCTCCGAGACAACCGCAATCGCCCCTGCCTGTAAGGCCTGAGGAAGATAGTCAAGACCATCAACTTTGACTCCGGGCAACGCAAAAAACATCATACCAGCTTGAACCTGACGAGAGTCACAGGTTAAGCCTGTTATCACCCGTGCTGGGGAGCCAAGGACTTTAAGCGGTTGAATTGTTTTCAGCAGTTTTTCCAGTTTCATATACGGTCCTTACAATTACACCCCAAAGCGGATCCAGGCCTGCTTGCCATAGCGGATAATTTTCCCTGGAGCCGGATATTGCTTAACCACCTGACCACTTCCAGAGAGTTTTAGATTCAAATTTTTCTTCTCCATTGTCTGCAGTACCTGGCGATAACTCATTCCGGAAAAATTGGGCATCATCAACCCATCACTCACCTCAACATCCGGCAATAATGCGGCCAAATCAGGGAGAGGCTCTGCACTCAACTTCTCCTGAGCCAAAGCAGTCACAGTTCCCTTGGGGAGAATATTCAAATAACTGAGGGTCTGCCCGGCAATTCTGGCAAAAACTGGTGCAGCAACCAAACCACCGTATGCTTTGCCTTTGGGCTCATCAACAGTAACAGAAAGCACCAGTGCAGGGTTATCTGCCGGAACGAATCCGACAAACGAGGAGACCCGCTTATCTGGAGAGTATCCACCAGTCACAGTATCCACCTTTTGAGCTGTCCCGGTTTTACCAGCAACCGCATACCCCGCTAGCGCAGCTTTAGTGCCGGTCCCACCCGGTTCCGTCACCGCAACCATCATATCCTTGACCTGCCGTGCAGTTTTCTCCGAAACAACCCGACGC
Source organism: Desulfuromusa sp. (assembly GCA_029934755.1). Classification (GTDB taxonomy): domain Bacteria; phylum Desulfobacterota; class Desulfuromonadia; order Desulfuromonadales; family Geopsychrobacteraceae; genus Desulfuromusa. The sequence goes on from JAOZLQ010000033.1 coordinate 10,819, forward strand.
CTGACCTCAGGCAGTCTTTTTTGTATTTGCTGTCCATCGGCAGTCATGATTCTTTCAACAATATATGGCTCCATCAGCAAGCCACCATTAGCAATTGCAGCCATCGCAGAAGCCATTTGAATCGATGTAACACTGATTCCCTGACCAAAAGAAATTGCAGCCAAATCGATTTCAAACCAGTTTGAAGGTGAGCGCAGCATTCCACCAACCTCTCCAGGAAGATCAAGCCCAGTTTTCTCACCAAAACCAAAATCGCTGATGTAGGAATGAAATCGCTCTCGCTCTAACGCCTTGCCCAATTTGGCAGAACCAATATTACTACTGAATTTAAGAACTTCCTTTACCGTGAGCTGTTTGAATTTTTTATGATCTCGAATCACCTTGCCACCAACTGAATAACGGCCATTCTCACAATAAATTTTTTGCCCAGGTCGAGCTAACCCTTCCTCAAGAACTCCTGCCAGGAGAAAAGGTTTAAAAGTTGAACCCGGCTCATACATGTCACAAACTGCCCGGTTGCGGCGTTTACCGGCCTGATAATGTCCAGCCCGATTAGGATTGTAATCAGGTTGACTTGCCATCGCTAGAATACGGCCACTAGCGGGTTCCAACATCACAATTGTTCCACCAACTGCGCCCGTTTCGTGAACTACCCGGGCCAGCTCCTTTTCTGCCATATATTGCAATGACCGATCTAACGTCAAAAAGAGATTGTGGCCGGGCACACCCCCCTGAACCAACTGATCTACGGAAGATAACCCCCGACCTCTGGCATCACGCAATGACACCAACCGTCCCGGGGTCCCCTGTAACTGCCGATCATACTCAAGCTCAATCCCCTCAAGCCCTTTTGGATCCAAACCAGTAAAACCTAAAACATGTGCGGCAGTACTCGCTTGTGGATAGTAACGCTTCCTTTCAATGACAAATTGAAGCCCATATATATCCAAATCATGAATTTGTTTAGCGATCTCAGGATCTAGCTTCCGTTGCAACCAGACAAATCGTTTCTTTGCAGAAAGTAACCGTGTCAGTTCACTTTTTGATTTTTTTAGAATTTTTCCCAATTGCCCCGCAACTTGTTTAGGATTCTCAATTAGTGCTGGATCAGCATAGAGTGATTCAGTCGCTAAACTCACCGCCAACGGGTCACCATTACGATCAAAAATACTTCCTCGTTGTGGTGCCAACTTAACCACCTGCTGACGCTGCTGGTCAGCTCTTCCCTGAAGTTCTGGAGCCTGTACAACTTGGAGAAAATACGCACGCCCGGCAATCGTCATGAATGCCAGGATAAATAAAACCCCGAAAATGCGAATACGCATTTGTATTCCACGCTCCGTTAACGCCATATCACTCCACCCTGATAATTTGTCCAGGTGATGGGGCACGCAACCCCAATTTTTTTCTCGCCAGTTTTTCAATCCGCTCATCACGGGCCAGAAAAGCAGCTTCCGTTTTCAACTCTTTGATCTGTTGTTCGTGACTACGAATATCACGTTCAAGACTTGAAATACCGTACTCCAAATTGATCGCATAGATTCGCGACCAGACAAACAGCAGAGACAATAGAGAAACCAGCAAAATCGCCACAAAAACCGACGAGAGTCGGGGGCGATAAAAGGCAAATTCTGTAATTTTAACTGGTGCCTGTGATATAGCTTCTGACATTTATTTTACCTTTTCACCCAAGAGCTTATTTAACAACGCTCAACTGCTCTTAATATCGCACTACGGGATCTAACGTTCTGCTCAACTTCACTAGCTCCCGCCTTTATCCCCCTGCGAGTTAAAAGTTTTACATCTGGAGTATTATTACACTGGCAAACGGGTAGTCGAGGTGGACAAATACAACCCCTGGCTTTTTCACGAAATAGGTGTTTAACAATCCGGTCTTCCAATGAATGGAAGCTGATAACGACCAACCTCCCACCCGGCTTAAGCAATGAGATTCCAACCTCAACCCCTCGTTTCACCTGCCCAAGCTCGTCGTTTATAAATATCCGCAACGCCTGAAACACCCGGGTTGCCGGATGAATTCTACTTGGTCTCTGCCCCCCGGGAACCACTTCACGAACCAATTGAGCTAGTTCCTCGGTATACAGCAATGGTGCTTCTTTGCGCTGTGCAACAATCCTCTTGACAATTCTTCTGCTGTAGCGCTCTTCACCATATTCAAAAAAAATACGAACCAACTCCGCTTCATCGACTTGATTGACAATGTCAGCAGCGGTCATCCCCACAGTAGGATCCATGCGCATATCGAGGGGGGCATCATAACGGAATGAAAAGCCCCGCTCCGGGGTGTCTAGTTGGTGGGAGGAAACCCCGAGATCGAGGAGCATACCGTCGAGACCATCAATACCAATTTGCTGCAAAACCTGATCTGCCTGATCGAAAGTTGCATGGTGCAGGCTGACCCGATCCCCATAAGGGGCTAGAATTTTAGCGGCTTCTTGTAAAGCAGCAGGATCTCGATCCAATCCAATTAAGCGACTCTCTGTAGCGGATTCAAGAATCAAGCGAGAATGGCCGGCGCCCCCAAGGGTGCCATCCAGATAAATACCGCCAGATACTGGCTGCAGCCAGTGCAGAACTTCCTCAGGCATCACCGACAGATGCTCAAAGGGGGCTGTCAGCATAGCTAAAATCCCAAATCCGCCTGCCCCTGCGCATCTTCATCCAACATCGATTCGGATTCAGCGGCAATCAGGGTATGGGCTTTCTGGCTCCAGATTTCTATTTTCTCGAACATGCCGATAACAACAACATCCTTGTCCAACCCGGCATGTTCACGTAAAGATTGTGGAACCTGAATCCGACCTTGAGCATTAAAAGAACATTCTTTTGCTGGTGCAATCCGGTTACGTAAGTTAGCCTCGCGCTTGGGTCCAGGTGACATGGCAAGAACATTAGCGCAGATCTCATCCCAGCGACTGGGGGGATAAGCTACCAGACCATTTTTATAACGGGTGACAACCAACCCCTCAGATTCATATTTCTGACGCAGCTCATCCCTGAACGAGGCCGGGATACTGACCCGCCCTTTCAGATCGATACTAACGTTGTATTCACCAGAAAATTTCATATTGACACCACTTGACACCATTTGACACCATTGATGATGGAAATATAACGATGGCATCGATAACTGTCAAGCAGAAATACTTAATTTGAAGAGATTACCTGATCTGGAAAATGTTGCCACGACAGGGACTTAAACCTAATGAGATAAGAAAAAAAGGGAAAGAAGCTGCAAAAAAATTGATCGATGGGCGTTTTAGAAAGGGGGGATGCTTTTTACTCTTCCAGCGGAACAGAAATCTTCAATTCGATCTCCTCAATCCGCCGGTCTTCCATACGTCGCACCCGGAACACAAGGTTCCCTTCTTCGCAACAATCTCCTTCAGCCGGAATTTTTCCCATTATCTGCAATAAATGGCCAGCTAAAGTAGTGACATGCTCTTCTGGAAGATTTAATTCAAAACGTCGATTCACCTCACGTAGCGGCATGGCTGCATCAATCAGGTAGTGCCCTTCCCCTAGTTTTTTGAAATTGAGTTCTTCAATGTCATATTCATCATGGATTTCACCGACAATCTCTTCGACGACATCTTCGAGGGTAACAATCCCTTCCATGCCACCATATTCATCCACAACAATCGCCATGTGTTCGCCCCGTTTGCGAAAACTCTGCAGTAAGACTCCGATCCGCTTCGATTCAGGCACAAAATAGGGCTTACGACTTAATTCCTTAAGCGAAAATTGTTCAGTATGGCCGACATAACCAAGAATATCTTTAGAATGAATCGCCCCGATAATGCTATCGAGATTTTCATTGAACACCGGGAAACGTGAATGGCGCGTCTGTCGTACAATTGACAAAACCTCCTGATAATCAGCTGACATATCGATACCGGTTACCTCAGTTCGTGGAATCATGATGTCACGAACTCGGGTCTCCGATAAAGCGAAGATTCCATGCAACATTTGCCGTTGTTCAGCCGCAACAACACCTGACTCCTCCCCCACCTCAATCATCGCCTTAATTTCATCTTCAGAAACAGACAAAGTTTCCGCATCCTTTTTACGGATAAAGCTTGTCATCAAACGAGAAATTGAAGAAACCACCAAAATAACCGGGGCAAGAACCCAGACGACAAAGCGAATTGGGTTCAACACCAGAAATGACATCTTTTCCGGATATTGAGCTGCATAGGTTTTGGGACAAACCTCAGAAAAAATCAGTAGTATGGGAGTCAAAATAAGTACCGTCAGCAGTTCACCACCCTCACCGAAATAACTGACACAAAGTCCGGTCGCTATAACCGAAGCGGCAATATTCACTAGATTATTACCGACCAGAATCCCACTCAATAAACGATCAGGATTATCCAGTAGAGCTGCCAGTTTGTCAGCTCCAGGATGTTGTTTCTGCTGTAAAAAACGCACCCTCAATTTATCGAGAGAGAGCAATGCCGTTTCCGAACCGGAGAAAAATCCGGAAAGGATCAGCAATAGCAGCAAAGCCAACAAGCGCCACGATATTTCGTCAGTCATTTATACTCCAATGGGAATCAACCCACATTCTTCAGTGAAAAGATGTCAACTGCGAAGTTTAACGCAAACTAAGCCAAAGGGAAAGTACTTGCTTTGCACCAAATTGAGCAACATAATACAAATCGACTCAAATTCAACAGAAAGAATCAATCAATGACCTTGGATAAGTTTGAATTAGCCCAGCAGCAACACCGGAATCTAACAGAGCAACTCCACCACCACAACACCCTCTATCACACCCTCGATCAGCCTGAAATTACGGATGCTGAATATGACCAATTAATGCAAGAGTTGCTTAAAATGGAGCAACAATATCCCGT
>JAOZLQ010000164.1 GCA_029934755.1 Desulfuromusa sp.
TTGCCCCTCATCATCGACACCAATCAATAACGAACCACCCTCACTATTCATAAAAGCAGCTAGCGTTTTTAGTACGGCACCTTCGAGCCCTTTATTGACGCCATTTTGTTTAATATCCCAGCGGAAACTTGACTTGAACTCAAGGCGACCACTTTCACCTTGAGCTATGATGGAGACAATGTCCCGACCGATTTCATTCTGCAGATTTTCTATCATCCTGCGATTGGTATTAAATCGTTGAAGGACGAAATAGAAGAAAAGACCAACGACTACACCAACAATGCCAAAAAGAAGACTACCAAGTAATCGTTCTCCCAAAATGGTTTTGGTGAATTTATGCAGAACGTAGCCAATGGCTGAGTTAAATTCATAAACCTGTACCTGCAAACCCCTGACATATTCTTGATAACTCATAAAGTCGTGGACAGGGTAAAATATGAACACGCTGGCAAAAAAACCAATAATAACAAACACAATAATATTAGGGCGATAGTTCATAAATTATCCTTGTACGCTATATACAATCAGGAGAAAAGCTTGATATATGACAGAATTAGTGTTTAATACACTTATTTGCAATCAATAGGATGTGTGAAGAGTCGCGTAAAATCAAGTTTTTTAGATGGTCAGAAGATGGTGCCAAGACAAACAGCAGCATAATACCTGATCGTGGTTATTATTCTTATATTCCCTTGAAAGGATCGACAAATGAATAAACGTATTGTGCTGTTTTTGGTTGTATCGCTATTTACATTCAGCGGCTGTGCTAGTACTAAACTGGTTTCAACTTGGAGCCAACCAGGGTTTAGTGGACCGTCCTTGAAGCGGGTTTTGATTCTGGCGGTGTCGAATAATGAGATGCGGCGGCGTATTTACGAGGATTCCTTTGTACAAAAGTTGCAAGCTGAGGGTGTCGAAGCAATTGCCAGTCATACGATGGTTGCAACATTGGACAAAGACAAAGAAGAGAGTAAAAAGTTAATCAAAGCTGCGGTGGCTCAAGCAGCTGCGGATAGTGTGCTTGTTACGACTCTCACAGGTGTCGAAAATGATGAGCAATACGTCCCAGCCTCCACGGTCTATGTTCCTCGTCGTGGTGGTGCCTATGGTATGTATGGATTTTATGGCTATTCACATGGAGTCATATACCAGCCAGGTTACACCATCGACAATACCACGGTTAAACTCCACGCTACTGTTTTTTCGGCCAAAACTGGAGAGATGTTGTGGGCAGGTGATACTCGTAGTTTGAATCCAGATTCTGCCAGAGCAGTCATTCATGAAAACATTGAACTCATCAACGCTGCTATGAAAAAAGATGGGTTGCTCTGATTCAATTGGTTGAAATACCTCGTCTGATCGACGGGGGTCGATGTTGAAATTGCATTCGGGGACAGCTCCCGCCAGAGCCTTGTAGGTTGTTTCCGTCTATTTTGTAATAAACAGGAGGTGTGATGGCGAGAGTAAAATCCATATTTTTAAGGATTATTCCCGTTTGTTCCTTAGTTCTGGTGTTTTTATTTTTTGGTTCTCCTGCCTTTTCACAAAGATTCAACTCTTCCGATCCTGTTCATATCGGCCTGTTGCTTGATAGCGCCGATGAAACAAGTGGAAAATTTATAATTCACCTGCAGGATGAAGTAGAAAGCCTCCTTGGCAATCAGTATTCAATTAGTTTGCCTGTTTCAAAACGGCTTGTTACTGATTGGTCTATCAAAAAATCTCTGTCAGGGTATCAATTGCTGTTGAATGACCCTGAAGTTGATATCATTGTTGTCGCGGGATCTTTAAGTGCTGCCCTCATAGCCCAGCAGAAGGAATTTACTAAACCTTCAATTTTATTTGGTATCCTTGATTATGAGCTGCAAGAAGTCCCTTTGACCAGAGACAAGAGATCTGGGGTTCATAACCTGACTTACATTCTTGAAGCCCATAAGTTCAAGGAAGAGCTGGATAATTTTCATACTGTATTCCCCTTTCAAAATTTAACCGTCATCATCGACAAAAAACTTTCCACGTTGATTCCAAATTTGGAAGCCCTCTTGACAACCCTTGTTACTTTGAAGGGCAGTCAGAGCCAACTTTGTTATTTCAATGGTGACATCAACTCATTGATAAGTCATTTGCCAGATAACACCGATGCAGTTTTTTTGGGTGGTTTGTTCTCCATGCCAGATGAACAAAAGCAAGCGCTGATTGATCACATTCGATTATTGAAATTACCAAGCTACTCTTATCAAGGGGTAGCAGATGTCAAGTCAGGTGTCCTTGCGGGATCGATATTGGAAGCCAACTGGCAAAAAATTGGACGCAGAACGGCACTCAATATTGAAAGAATTCTCAACGGAGAAGATCCAGCAGAGTTTCTGACCTTGATGGACTTTTCACGCCGTTTAACCCTGAATATGCACACGGCAAAAGCAATTGATTTTTCACCCAATTGGCAAACTTTGGCTCAGTCAGAGCAGATTGCAATCGATCAGATTGAAAGCTCACGAATCATAACCCTTGAATCTGCAATTCAAGAGGCCCTAAAAGCGAACCTTGGTCTGGATATCGGGCGACAATCGGTAGAATCTGCAGCTGAAGATGTTGCCCAAGCACGCGCAGCAATGCGGCCTTCTTTGCAGTTATCAACATCGGCAACTCAGATTGATGAGGAGCATGCAGGATTAACCCAGGCCGAACGAACGATTAACGGAGCTCTGACTCTGGATCAGTTACTTTTCTCAGAACCTGTCAGGGCAAATTTTGCGGTTCAAAAATACAACTTGAAATCTACCCAGGAAGCGTATCGAGAAACCACGTTGGATACGGTTTTATTCGTTGGTCATCAGTTCCTGGCAATCCTCCAGGCTCAGGCAAACGAACGAATCAGCCGTAATAATTTAGCACTCGTCCGTAAAAACTATGAAGTCGCAGAATATCGCCAGCGGGTTGGTTACGCCGGTGGTGCTGATGTGTACCGGTTGGAGAGTGAGCTAGCAACAGCGACAAGTCAGCTTTTGGCTGCACAAAGCAGCCTCTGGCAAGCTAAAATTGATTTGAATGATTCTTTACACCGCCCATTGACCGAAGATTTTTCTGTAGAAGACGTTCAACTTGAAAGTAATCTTTTACGGCGCTATGGCGGGGATCAAATTCACGCAGCAGTTAAAAATCCAAAAGCTTTAAAACAATTGACCCAATTTTTAGTTGTGGAAGCCCTTGATAGTGTCCCAGAGCTTGAACAGCTCAGACAGGCTCTCGCTGCACAAGAAAGAATTCTGCTAAGTAACCAACGACGGCGGTGGCTCCCAGATCTCAGTTTGAATGCCTCCGTTAATGAGGTTCTTGACCGGAGTGGTACCGGGTCGAGTAGTAATTCTACCGACGATACCAGCTGGAACCTTGGTGCTCTGGCCAGATGGAATCTGTTTGAAGGGGGAGCCATCTCATCGGAAACACGGCAAGCAAGGATAGAAAGCCATAAACTACGCAAACAATTGCAAGAGGCCAGCCGGGGGATCGAACTGCAGCTGCGTAAAGCCGTCCTTGACTTGAGAGTTCTCTCTGCTGATTTAAAGCTCTCCAGCTCAGCGGCTGAAGCTGCCGAGAAAAACTACAAGTTAGTACAGGATGCTTACGAACAGGGTGCTGCGACCGTTACTGCCTTGCTTGATGCCCAGAATTCGGCCTTATCAGCAGAACAGTCGGCCGCAAACTCTGTCTATAACTATTACTTAGGTGTATTACAGCTTGAACGTGCATTTGGAAACTTCTCTGTGACCAGTTCATTAACTGAACAGCAAGATTTCTTTGCCAGATTTCAAGAATTTATGGCAGCTCAGCCATAATTTATCACTATGGGATAATCATGAAAATGATACGGATTTTAAAAAGATTCATCTTGCTGTCAGTTTTATTGTGCGCAGCCTGTACCTCTGAAGCCCCTCCACAACCCGAGGTTCTGCGGCCTGTACGATATCACGTAGTAAGTGCAGATAGTGTCAGCACCACTCGAAGCTTTTCGGGGGTCTCGGTTGCGGCAACAGAAACAAAAATCAGCTTCAGGGTCGGAGGATCACTGGAAAAGCTCATTGTTAAAGTTGGGCAAAAGGTCAAACGAGGCGACCTTATCGCTTCATTGGACGATTGGGACATGCAGCTGAAATACGAAGAAGCAAAAGCTTCTGTCCTTAATGCGCAAGTCCAGGAAAGTACTGCCAATGCCAACCTGATCAGAGTCAGAGAGCTTTACGAAAACAATAATGTTGCTTTGAGTGAATATGAGCAGGCAAAAAACACCTATGCCTCTGCCAAAGCCGACTTTGAGGTGCAAAAAAAGCAACTGGATCAGCACAAAAGTCAGCTCCAGTATACAGTTATCAAATCACCGATGAACGGCATCGTGACAGAGATACCAGTGGCTAAAAATGAGAATATCAGTGCTGGTGAAGTTGTTGCAATTCTGTCATCCAGTGAAGATATCGAAATCGAGATTGGTGTTCCCGAAACATATATCGCCCCAATTCAAACCGGAATGGATGCAGAAGTGATATTTTCATCCCTGCCAACGCAGCACTTTGCTGGCGTAGTTACTGAGGTCGCATACGTTGCAGCAGAATATTCTACTTATCCGGTCACCATCAGGTTAAAGAAACCGGCATCTGAGTTGCGCCCCGGTATGCCTGCAGAAGCAACCTTTGCCTTTTTAAAAGCGGGTGAAGCACTTTTTGCCCCTAGTAATGCGATAGCTGAAGATACGGAAGGAACCTATGTTTTTCTCGTTCAAAAATCAGACATTGACAAAGAAGGAATCATCGAACGCAGGGCTGTTGTTGTCGGAGAATTGACAGATCGAGGATTCATTGTCCGTGAGGGGCTACAGGAAGGCGATGCCGTGGTGACCTCCGGGGTGAGTAAAATCAGCGATGGCATGAAAGTCCGTTTCGACTCTTCTCTTTAGAAATACAACATAATTATGAATCTGACTCAAGTTGCAATTAAAAATAAAAGCCTGTTTTTCTCTCTTCTGATTATTGTCCTTTTGGGAGGCATGAGTGCATTTAACGATATGCCTCGCGA
>JAOZLQ010000034.1 GCA_029934755.1 Desulfuromusa sp.
GCGTCACAAAAATAACTAAACGAAAAGGAGGTTTAATGTGAAACAAATTTATGGAAAAATTGGATTGATCAGTCTTGCCTGTCTGCTGGTCTGGAGCGGGATGGCTTTTGCTGCTAATTCCCCGAACCTGGCTCCGCGCAAGGTTGAGATCAAGCGAGGCTACACCCCGGAAGCGGCAAAATGTATCGAATGTCATGCTGAAAAAACCCCGGGTATTTATGAGGACTGGAAACTGGGCAAGATGGCAGGTGCCGGTATCTCCTGTTATGACTGTCACATGGTTGAGTCAAACTCGCCGATGGCAAGTCAGTGCTCCGGCTTAAAAGGGAGTCAAATATTTATTTCTCCAATGGTCTCCTCAGCAACCTGCGCACGCTGTCATCCATCTGAAGTTGATGAGTTCCTGAAGAGTGGTCACGCAAATCTGTCACGTGCTGCCGTTTATGACAAAAATAAAGCCGGTGGAGTACTTGTTGCACTGCAAGTCAAGAATGAGGGTGCTGGATTTTTGGGCGTAGAAGAAGGTTCTCTGGTCAATCACGCATCAAGAACAGGCGGTTGTCAGATGTGTCACGGTTCGGTTGTTGAAGTCGGTCCGGACAACAAACCAATCAAGAGCACTTGGCCTGCTGGTGTTGGAACCTTGTATCCTGACGGTTCAGTCGGTACCTGTACAGTATGTCATACCCGACATAAGTTCTCTGTTGCAGAAGCCCGTAAGCCCGAAGCTTGTGCCAGTTGCCACTTGGGACCTGACCATCCCGATATCGAAATTTACCTTGAGTCCAAGCATGGCCAGATTTTCTTGACCGATGGTGAAGATTGGGAATGGGAGAGCGCTCCAGGAACCTGGCAACCAGGTGACTACAGAGCACCAACCTGTGCAGTTTGTCACATGTCTGGAATCGGTGAACTGGAAACAACCCACAATGTCAATGATCGTCTCAAATGGGACCTGATGCATAAAAAGAGTGTTATTCGTAGCGGTGCTCGTGGCGATGGCGTCAAAGGTGATAAGCTGATGCGTAAAGTTTGTATCAACTGTCATGGCGAAAGCCACATCGATAACACGAGACAAACGCTTGACAGTGCTGTTGCATTGTACAATACCTATTGGGCTGAAGCAGTGAAAATGAAAAAAGACCTGGCTGCCAAGGGTCTGTTGAAGAAAGATGCCTGGAAAGATGGTTATCAGGAATTGATGTACTATCTCTGGCACCATACCGGTCGTCGTGCCCGTCAGGGTACCGCGATGAATGGACCTGATTATGCCCATTGGCATGGTTTCTTCCAGGTTTTCCAAGTTATGAAGGATATGCAGGATATTTATAACTGGAGAATCGAAAACAACAAGATTGAAGAGTTGAGTACCGTTATGAGTTCTGGTCCTCTCTAAATCTGAATATTGTTCTAAAGTAAAAAAAGCCCCCGTCGCAAGATGGGGGCTTTTGATATCCATCCCATTGAACGAAAAGGTTAGATCATGAAAAGGGTTTTTATCATTTTTCTGCTGTTGTTAATTGCTGCAACCTGCTTCGCTCAGACAGAGAGTTTCGGGCCGGAACATGACAGCATTGTCAAAGTTTTTCAAAGTGAAGAAGAACCGGATGCCATGGACGCAATCTGGGAAAATCAAGCATTATTAAAAATAGGCGTTTTTAAACACAGTAGGGACTATGATCAGTATGCAACCCATGCCTGTGACATCATTGAAAAAAATGGTTTCCTGGGGAAAACAGTTGCAATTCAGATTGTCGATCTGAAGAAGCTGGCTGAAACCGATGAATGGGTCATATTGGGAGAGGCTCAATGCCGCTGAACTAAATCAGCTCAAGCGCCTGATGTGGGCAGACAGAAACACAATCCCCACAATCGCAACATAGACTGATATCGACAACCACTTTTTTACTGCCAAAACCATTTGGGAGTTCAGTCTCCAAAGTTAAAGCAGAATACGAGCAGGCAGCAATACAAGATCCGCAACCAGTACATTTATCCAAAACCGTGACAGGCATAGACGTATCTTCATTAGGGAATTTGTGGATTCCTTGGTTTTCCTTTAACCAGCTGTTTAATCTATTTTCTTTATGCCACTCACCACAAAAGGAGTTACAGCTTTTATTCCGGCATCCGGTAACAATCTTCCAGAGCAATCACCTGCTTCCAAACCTGCTCAAAGTTGGATTGATTTTGTGCTGGTTTTTTAATCATCCGGTGATAAAATTTTTCCTGAGCAGAAAGATTATTGTGGTTAAGAATCATCTGCAAGGAAAAGTTGGAATAATCTCGAATCAGAAAATCAAAAATCTGCTCCAGCAGATCGCTTCCAAGCTGGTAAACTCGGCTATTTTCCAGAATCAATTGGGCATAAACAACCAGAGTAAATAATTCACCAGCTGCCAGCATGTAGTCAATATTTCCCATCTGTTCTGCTGTCGGTGGAGCTTCTATCAGCAATTTCCGGAACAGTTCCACCTGCTCTCGGAATATGTCGATATTTTCTGACTCGAAACCTTGATAGGCGAGTCGGTAATCAGGAAAACGGATTTTTGCCAGACCTCCGGTGAACTGGTTGAACAGGTAACTATCGTCGGCAATGTCATTGCGCCGGGGAACTTTCGGGCAATCAAGTGGATCAAAGAAATAGTTACGGATAAATTTGATATTCAACGCCATATTGACGTGTTCAGTTCCCTCCAGTTTGGGGAGCAATCCAATATCACGAATGGCCATCTCGAAATAGGTATCCTGCTCAAAACCTTTGGCAGCAATAATATCGTGGAGTTGATTAACCACCTTCTCGCCTTGCGAAGTCACCTTCATTTTGACAATTGGATTAAAAAGGAGATACCGACGGTCATCATCAGAAGCACACCGCAAGTAATCACCGGCACGCAGAGCAAAAAGTTTAGCCGCGTTCAGGCGAGCATAGGCTTCGGTAAAAGTTTTGCGAACATGGGGGAAATCGGTAACAAGTTGATCATACAGACTACGCTTTGCTGCATGGTTGAGTGCTTCGTAAAAACAGTGAGTGGCAATTCCGATGGCGGCAAAGCCAAGCTCGAACTTACCAATATTGACCGTACTCAGGGATGAATCCCACGCCAGCTGTCCTACTGAAAGAATATCTTCCTGCTTGATCGGGTAATCGTGTAGACAATATTCGGCAACATAAGCTTGGCGAACTCCTGAAGTATCGATTTTTTTGACACATTCGTATTTAGGATGATCACTTTTAACCACAAAAAATACGTATTCACCGGTATCAGCAAGCGTCCCGAAAGTTGAAACCAAAGCGGCACAATTACCATTGCCGATGTAGTATTTCGAACCACGCGCCAGCCAGCTTCCATCCTCCTGCGGATAGAGCATCACTTCACTGGAGTAGAGATCGGCGCCATGATCTTTTTCTGACAGACCGAAGGCAAAAACCCCACCATCCTGTAACAATTTTGCCGTATCGTGTTTAACTGCCTCGTTGTCACCCATCCAGATCGGTCCCAGTCCAAGAATGGAAACCTGCCAAGCATACCAATAGCACAATCCGTAAAAAGCCAGAACTTCATTGAATTCACCGATACGCCACATATCCCAGCGAGAATCATCCGCACCGTACCCAGCAGGGGTCAACATGGTAGCAAAGACTTTTTCCTCTTTTATAAACGCGAGGAAATCCTCATACCAAACCATCGCTTGATCATCCTCTTTGATCTGTTTTAACCCTTTTTTTTCAAAAAAAGCGATGGTTTTCTCTACCAGTTGACGGGATTTTTCATCGGCGTGCTCACGTTGATAGCGATGTGGATTAAATAGAAGCATACTGTATCCTCCCAAACTTTATGGTGATCGGGCTAAGAGAACTGCGAGAAATCAGCTTTACGCTTTTCAATAAAAGCGTTGATTGCTTCCTGAGCCTCTGGCTTGGCTAATTGCCTAAGGAATAGATCCCCTTCTTTGCTCATCACTTCAGCAACCTGCTGAGCTTGATTTTCTTTCAGCAAAGATTTGGTCAGGCGAACAGATGCCGGTGGTTGTGCTGCCAGTTGAACTGCTTTAGCCATGACTTGATCAAGCAAATCGGGATGAGGGAAAATACGGTTAACCAGTCCAATCTCCAACGCCTTTTCAGCATCAATCGTTTCCCCCAGAAGTAATATTTCTGAAGCGCGCAAATGGCCGACCAGCTTTGGCAACAAATAGCTGGATGCTGCTTCAGGACAAAGGCCAAGATTCACAAAAGGGAGTCTGAATCTGGCGGTTTCATCAGCATAGACAAGATCACAATGGAGAAGCATCGTGGTGCCAATACCAACCGCTGCGCCACTGACCATTGCGATCACCGGCTTCTGCGCCTGACTGATCGCTCGCAAAAAACGGAACACCGGGCTATTTTCACCCGCAGGTGGATTCCCGGCAAAATCCCTCAGATCATTACCACTGGTAAAGCAATTATCCGTACCGTGAATCAGTATCACCCGAATCTGTTTATCCTGCTCCGCAGATTCCAGAGCCACAGTCATAGCATCGTACATCGCCAATGTCAGAGCATTCAGTTTATCCGGCCGTTGAATACCGATCTTCAAAATACCTTTATCCAGAAAGGTCGTCACTAACTCAGTTTCATCATTCATTGTTATATCCATTTATTTATAGAAAGCTTCGACCTGCAGAAAACCCCTGATGAATTGCGTCGAAAACCATTGCAGGCTGCTTTGCATCACCAACCACCTGGCAGAGAATATGTTGTTCAGCAGCAATTTTCTGCAACGGATTCTGCGCTTTTGTTCCCACGGCGAGAACGACCGTCTCTGCTAAAATTTCATGGCGTTGCCCTGATTGTTCAATAATCACTCCGGTAGGGGTAATTTCAAGAACTTTAGCTTCAGTCCGGGTATCCATATCTGAACGCTTGATATCTTGCAGCATGCTCCAGCGGGTCGATTTACCAAAGTTTGTTCCCAGCTTGTCGATCATTTCAATCAAAGTGACCTGCTTACTGCCAGTCGTAGCGAGACGGTAAAGTTCCTCTGCTGTTTCAGCTTGATTGACCAGTAAAAATTTTAATTCTTCTCCAGACAGGGTTCCCTGCTCCGCAAGAAATAAAGCCGTTTCAACCCCAACAGCACCGCCGCCGATAATAGCAACGCGCTGACTGGTGATGACTTTTCCAGCCAAAACATCCCATGCCTGCACAACGTGAGGAAGACCTGCACCAGGGATATTGGGAGAAATTGAGATGCCACCCGTTGCCAGAATTAAAGCTTCTGGTTTTAGTTCCGCTAATAATTTGCCATCAACAGTTGAATTCAAAATAATTTTTACATTCAGATCTATCAATTGTTCTTGTAGATCATTCACAAGGTACAAAAATTCATCGCGGCCCGGAGGTGCTCCAGCAAGATGGAGTTGCCCGCCCAAACGATGACTCTGCTCATGAAGAACAACCTCATGACCCTGTTCAGCGGCAGCAATAGCCGCGCTCATTCCAGCGGCCCCACCACCAACAACCATCACCGTCCGGGGATGATCGGTTTTCTTTGGTTGAGTTTCAAGCTCTTTGCCAACCCGAGGGTTACACAGGCATTCCACCGGTTTCATCTTGAATAAATTATCGAAACAGCCTTGGGCACAAGCAACACAGTGAATAATTTTATTTTCCTGATGTTCACGGGCTTTATTAGGCAATTGCGGATCGGCAATGAGAGACCTTCCCATAGCAACCATGTCGCAGAATCCGGCATTGATTAAATTACGTGCGACATCAGGATCATTGATCCGATGACCGGCAATCACCGGGACATTGACTGCGCTACGAATATCCCGAGCAAGGTAGGCAAAAACACCGCGTGGAACCTTGGTGACTATCTGTGGAACCTGGGCTTCGTGCCAACCGACATTAATGCTGAGAGCATCCACCCCCGCATCAACCAGTTGAACGGCAAAAGCTTTTAATTCCTCCCGACCGATTCCACCCGGCATAAAATCGTTTCCATTGATTCTCACCAGCAGCGGGAAATCATCCCCAGTTGTCGCTTTGACAGCTTGAATGACCTCTAAGCCAAAGCGCATCCGGTTTTCCAAACTGCCGCCATACTGATCCTGACGCTGGTTGGTCAACGGGGAGAGAAATTCACTGATAAGATACCCGGTTCCAGCAAGAACTTCCACCGCGTCGAACCCGGCGGTCTGAACCCGGCCAGCAGCATCAGCAAAGCGTTGAATAAGTACAGGAATCTCCTCTATCTCTAATTCACGTGGCGTTTCTCTGGTCAACCGTGATGGAATTGGTGAAGGAGCGACCGGTTTTTTCCCTCCCAGAAACATGGAAAAATTA
Source organism: Desulfuromusa sp. (assembly GCA_029934755.1). Classification (GTDB taxonomy): domain Bacteria; phylum Desulfobacterota; class Desulfuromonadia; order Desulfuromonadales; family Geopsychrobacteraceae; genus Desulfuromusa. The sequence goes on from JAOZLQ010000034.1 coordinate 6,335, forward strand.
TACCGTCCGGCATGGTTGAGCTGTACACATGCCATGGCACCATCTTTCTTGATGACTTCCGCCAGTCTTGTCAAACCAGGCAGAAACTCATCGCTATGGGCACCAATATTTCCAGGGAGACCGGAAAGTTCATCAATAGTCGCATAGCCAACGCAGATCATACCAACGCCACCTTTAGCTCGCTCAGCATAAAAGTTGATCAATTGGTCGGTGATAGCAAATTTACGACACATATTCATATGCATGGCCGGCATTAGAATCCGATTTTTCAACTCTAACTTGCCAATCGTGATGGGATCAAATAATCGATCAGATATCATTGAATATCCTATCAGTTGTTAAATCAAGAAACAGCATGGGAAAAAACATCCGCAACCGGGGAGAATAAACCAACGTCAACCAGCACATTCTGCAACAGTTCCGGTTCAGCAAGAAAATCGCGCAGGAAAACAACCTCGGAAGCCTTTAAATAGCTGACAAAGGGATGCTTGGAATCATCATTTTTGAATAATTTAGTCACGATTTCCGCAGCTGTCATATCCATCGGCAATTCCTTGATTCGTGCTGCCCGTTCCAACAATTTACCAACATAAAATAGCAAACAGCTATCAACGCTTTCGATAGTTTCTCGATGCCCGGGGAGAATGTGCTTATCACGCAGAGTCACCAGTTTAGCCAGACTTTCACAATAAGCAGCATAGTTACGAAAGCGTTCACCAGTCAACAGGTCGACATCAAACAGCGGCGTCTGAAAAATCCCCTGGAGCATCACGTCACCAGTAATAGCCCAATCTTCTCTCATCAACACCAAGTCACTCTGAGAGTGGCCAGGACATGAAAGTGTTGTCAAACCAAGATGTTGTGGAAGGTTTTCTTCAATAATCCGAAAATTTTTCGGCAACGGGGGAAAAACCGTTCCATCGTCCATACTACCCCGAAATCGCTCCAAAAAAGCTGGCTCAAAACCAATCTCCAACAGTAAGTCGTACATCAATTCTAAGCGTTTTGCATGATAAACAATTTTCAAATGATCCCGAAATGGTAAGTATATAGTGGCATCAGTTTCCTGCTCAAGCCAGTGTACCAATCCGTAGTGATCGATATGACAATGGGTGATAATGACGTGTTTAAGACGATCAAGTTCCAAGTTTTTCTGCAGATACAGCTTGGCTTCATCAGTCGGCGGTCCAGTATCAAAAAGGACCAATTCTCCGTCAATTTCAGTACTGTAGCAGTGTACCGGACCGACGACATATGCGGTATTTATGGTGTGTTGGGTAGGGATCATCTGTGGTTGCCCGATTGAGTATTTATGTAGGGGCAAACCGAGGTGTCTGCCCTGGGTTTGCTTGTGCCCAATATTTCGAATAAAGCGGGCGGACACATCGGTCCGCCCCTACGAAAATCAATTCCTTAATGTTTCAACTCAAAAAATATACTTTTCCGCTTCGCTAGCAGCAGCGGCCAAAGTACGCTTAGCCTGCAGAAGTCCAGTTGCATCGTACTTGGTGAAGCGGCGCACCCCGGAAAGAATCATCGTCAATGTATCCCCTTCCTCAACCATATATGCACCTTTTTTTGCTGCACTGGCAGCAACCTCAGTCGCATTAAAGGTAGCGACCTTGACTGCAGCCCGAAGTTGCTCTTGTTTGACAGGGCTCAATGTATCGATCATCTTCTCTGCGCGGAGAACAGCACTCTCCATGGCAAAGATCTGAATGGCAATATCCGAGGCTGCCATCAGAATTTCCTGCTCGTTGGCCAACTTATCCATATATTTCTGCACCCCCGCTCCCGCCAAAATCAGGAAGAGGGTTTTCAGATTTGCGATGGTGGTCTTTTCGGCAATAAATGGAATTGATTCATCGACTTCGTCAAATGATGGGGTCATCAACGCTTCAAATGCTTTCATCGACTCCGCTTGCAGCGGTAATTCCCCTTTCATCGAACGCTTCAGGATCATCCCTGTCGTCAAGAGACGATTGATTTCATTAGTTCCCTCAAACAGCCGGTTGATGCGTTCGTCACGGTAGTAACGTTCGGCGGCGTATTCGCTGACAAAACCGTAGCCACCATGAATCTGCACAACCTCATCGACGGTTTTCGCCAGCACATCACTGCAGAAAACCTTGGAGATACCACATTCGGGGGCATACTCCTCAATCGCTTTCAGATACTGCTCGTAATAGTCATCAACACCCTTGTCAATTGTGGCGATTTTGTCATCCAACAGACCAGCTAAGCGGTAAACCAGCGACTCGGACGCGTAAATAGCTGCGGTGACATCGGCAATTTTCTCCTGTATCGCACCGAAAGAAGCAATCGCCCTGCCAAACTGTTTGCGTTCGTTGGCGTATGATAGACCTTCACCCAGCGCCATCTTTGCCGCCCCGGTGACCATGGCACCAAGCTTGAAACGCCCGATGTTGAGTGAATTGAAGGCTATTTTGTGCCCTTTTCCGATCTCGCCGAGGACATTTTCAACTGGGACCTTGCAATTGTCGAGAATAATCTGAGTGGTCGAACTCCCCTTGATCCCCATTTTCTTCTCTTCGGGACCGACAACCAAACCGTCAAAACTCTTCTCGACTAGAAATGCGGTAAAATGTTGCTTATCAATCTTGACAAAGATCGTAAACAGATCGGCAAAACCGCCGTTGGTAATAAACTGTTTGGTACCATTGAGGGTGTAGTACTTACCGTCTTCTGACAAAGTCGCGTTACTTTGGACTCCCAGGGCATCACTGCCGGAGCCTGGTTCGGTCAGACAGTAGGCGGAACACCATTCACCAGAGATGATTTTATCCAGATATTTCTCTTTCTGCACCGGAGTTCCATAGTAAATCAGTGGTAGGGTGCCGATCCCGGTATGGGCAGCAAAGGCAACAGAGAATGAACCGCTGGTGGCGATTTTTTCGCCCACCAGCATCGCCGAAGCCTTGTCAAGCTCCAGTCCTCCCTCTTCTTCAGGAGCGTCCATCATCAACAGACCCAGCTCACCGCACTTTTTCATCCCTTCAACAATATACTCAAACTTCTGCGCTTCGATCTCATCAAGATGTGGCAGAATTTCATTTTCGACGAACTGCTCGGTGGTTTCAGCCATGGCGCGCTGCTCATCGGTGAAATCCTCCGGAGTAAAAATATCCTGACAGTCACTTTCGGCAATTAAAAATTCGCCGCCTTTCATAATCTTTCCAGCCATAATGTTCACCTCATCATGTAATTTAAAATTAAACCTACATTTTCTCAAAAATTCCAGCGGCACCCATGCCACCACCGATACACATGGAAACCATTCCATAACGCAGTTCACGCCGTTGCATTTCGTGCAACAGAGTTGCTGTCAATTTAGCTCCCGTACAGCCGAGCGGGTGTCCCAATGCGATTGCCCCACCATTAACATTAAGGATATCTGTGTTAAGTCCCAGCTCCCGAATTACAGCCAGAGATTGCGCAGCGAAAGCTTCGTTCAATTCGATCAAGCCGAGATCGCTTTGTTGTAGACCCGTCATCTTTAAGACGGCAGGAATCGCTTCCATTGGACCGATTCCCATAATTTCAGGAGGCACTCCCTTGACCGCAAAAGCAACAAAACGGGCCAAAGGTTCGCCGCCAATTTCTTTAAGGAATTCTTCAGAGACAACCAGAGACACAGCAGCACCATCTGTCATTTGCGATGAAGAACCGGCGGTCACTAAACCACCTTGCTTAAAGGGGGGCTTAAGTCTTGCCAACCCTTCAATGGTCGTATCAGCACGCACACCATCATCAATCGAAACAACTTCGGTGGTTTTCAGCACTTTTCCTTTAATGATGGCCGTTTTTTCAATTTCAACCGGGATAATTTCATCACTAAAACGTCCAGCGGCAATTGCCTCTGCAGCTTTTTTATGACTCCCCATGGAAAAAGTATCCTGATCCAATCGACTGATTTGATACTTATCTGCCACCAGCTCGGCGGTAATACCCATAGACGCAAATGCTTCAGGCCATTCAGCCACTAAACCGGGGTTTGCGCTGTACTTGTTACCTCCCATAGGGACTGAGCTCATCGACTCGGTGCCACCGGCAACAATACAGTCAGCAAATCCTGCCATAATTCGCTCGGCCGCTGAAGCGATACTCTGCAGGCCAGATGAGCAAAAACGATTAATGGTTTGAGCCGGCACCTGATACGGGATTCCTGCCTTCAGAGCAGCAATTCGTGCGACATTCATTCCCTGTTCCCCTTCGGGAAAAGCGCAGCCAAGCATAACATCATCAATCCGCATCGGATCGATTTTGGTTCGCTCAATCAGCCCTGCAATAGCGGCAGCGGCCAGATCATCGGGCCGCATATCTTTGAATTTACCTTTTTTAGCGCGACAACCGGGAGTGCGGTAAGCGGCAAGTATATAAGCTGTTTTCATCGTTTATTCTCCGTTTTCCTGTAGGGGCGCTGCTTGCCGCGCCCTTTTTCGGCGATAGGACAGGGCGCAGCAAGCGGCGCCCCTACCGATTCAAAATTTAATTCCGCAGCGGCTTACCTTTTTTCAGCATATGCTGAACCCGCTCGGCCGTTTTTTTGTTACCACACAACTTAAGGAATGCCTGACGCTCGAGTTGCAACAGGTACTCTTCCGAAATGGGGGTCCCAGGAAGAACATCTCCACCGGTAATAACATCGGCAATCACCCCACCCATTTCAGCCTCATACTCGGTAACAAAACCCCCCATTTTCATGTTCCAGAGTTGACTCTTAATGCTCGCGGCGATACCCCGACCCGGTGCTGGGATATTTTCAGCCGGTCGTTGTGGACGATAGTTGGTTGCCAGCGCCAGAACTTTCTGTTTGGCGTCAGCAATCAGACGGTCGATATCCATGCTGATGCTATCACCGTTACGCATGTAACCCATTCCGGTCAGTTCGGCTGCCCCCATGGAAACTTTTGCCATGCCGATCTGCTGGAAATTTTTAAACAAGAAAGGGGTCACATCGATATCAAACTGGCTAGCCAGTTCGACAGCTCGCAGACACATCTCTTTGGTACCGCCACCAGCCGGAATTAATCCAACTCCGATTTCTACCAGTCCCATATAGGTTTCTGCGTAGGCATTGATGGCATCGGCATGTAGGGAAAACTCACAACCACCCCCCAGCGCCATACCAAACGGTGCAGCAACGACAGGAACCTTGGCATATTTCACCGCCATGGTTGCTTTCTGGAAAGCACGGACACTCATATCGATGTCTTCGTAAGCTCCTTCAGCCAATGCGACAGCCAACATCATCAGATTGGCACCGACAGAGAAGTTTGTTCCCTGATTGCCAATGACTAGCCCAACACCCTCTTCCTCAGCACGCTTGATCGCTTTGTGAGTCATCGAAAGGATATCAGCACTAATGGAGTTCATCTTGGAATGGAACTCCAGACCGAAAACTCCATCACCCAGATCAACCAGCGAGCAATTGGAGGTTTTCTCCACCACGCCAGTTGTTTTTTTGAGAATCTCCAGATTAACCTGACCTTCTTTTTGCGGTACCAAGTGATAAGTTTTTTTCAATAAATCGTAATATTCCTGCTGTCCGGTATCATTATACCGATAGAAACTTTCGACCCCTTTCAAACTATCTGGAACGGCAACGCCATCTTTTTCTGCCCGTTTGACAAAATTCTGGACACCAATGGCATCAAGCATCTCAAAAGGACCAATTTCCCAGTTAAAGCCCCACTTCATACCGTTGTCGATATTGACAATATCATCGGCAATTTCAGGGATGCGATTAACGGTATAAATTAAGGAATCACGCAATGAGCGCCAGGCAAATTCGGCCCCTTTGTCTTGGCCATTCACCATCATTTTAACTTTTTTGGTTGGGTCATCAACCATCTTGACGGCTGCGACTGAAGCAAATTTTGGCTTTTCGGCAGGCTTGAATTCAGCAGTGTTGTAGTCGTAGTAATAGATCACCCGCTTACCATCAATTTGCTCTTTTTTATAAAAGCCCTGCTTGGTTTTATTGCCATGTAGACCATTTGCGACCATCTTTTCCATAAACTCTGGAATTTTAAAGGTCTCACGACATTCGTCATCAGGCAGCAATTCATAGGTGTTTTTACAAATATGCACCAAGGTATCGATGCCAACCAGATCGCTGGTACGGAAAGCAGCTGACCCCGGTCTGGCTGTAGCCGGCCCAGCAACGCTATCAACCTCTTCAACTGTCATCTCCAGATCGATCATGTGTTTGACCCCGTTGAAAATGGAGTAAACACCAATCCGGTTAGCAATAAAGTTAGGGGTATCTTTCGCGTAAACAATTCCTTTACCGAGGCAGCGGCTGATAAAATCAGCTAGGCCAGATACAATTTCAGGATCGGTGTATTGACTAGGAACAATTTCCAGCAGACGCATGTAACGTGGTGGATTAAAAAAGTGTGTCACCAGGAAGTTTTTCCGAATTTCTGCTGGCAAGGTCTCAGCCATTTCGTTAACTGAAAGACCACTGGTATTCGTGGAAAGAATAGCTCCCTCAGCCAAGTTTGGAATGAGTTTTGTCAACAAATCCTTCTTAATTGGCATATGCTCAATGACAACCTCAATGACCCAGTCACAATCCTTCAGTTTTGCCAGATCATCATCAAAGTTCCCAGTACTGATCTGCCCTGCATACTGTTTCAGGTAGAACGGTGCCGGTTTCATCTTCAACAGGCCAGCTAGCCCGTCATTTGCGATCCGGTTGCGCACCTGTGGACTCTCTAAATTCAATCCCCGCTTTTCTTCCTTACTGGTCAACTCCCGAGGGATGATATCGAGCAATAAAACTTCAAGACCAGCATTGGCGAGATGGGCAGCGATTGTCGCCCCCATAACCCCGGCACCAAGTACGGCAACACGATTAATTTGCCTCATTTTGTTCCTCCATTAGCTGATTGCGTCTGGGCGCTCCGCGCCGCTACCATTGTGTAGATATAATTGTTCAATTTTATCTTTGTACATCGTATAAATAACTTTGCGCTTTAGTTTCATCGTCGGCGTTAATTCGCCCCCTTCAGTAGAAAACTCTCGAGGTAACACCACAAACTTTTTAATGGTTTCATATGACGGTAGATTCTCGTTGAATAGGTCGATCCGTTCAGCAAAAAGTTGCTGTATCAGTTTATTTTCAACCAGATCGTCCACTCCAAGATATTCAATTTGGTGGCCATGCGCAAATTCGATTAAGCGCTCAAGATTTGGTGTCAATATTGCGACCAGATAGGGTTTCTTATCGCCATGGATATAAACTTGAGAAATATATTTATCTAACTTAAGAGTATTTTCCAATGGCTGAGGCGCAATATTTTTGCCCCCCGCAGTTACGATAATTTCCTTCTTCCGGTCAATGATGTAAATGTAGCCATCTTCATCAATACGAGCGATATCACCACTTTTAAACCAGCCATCAACAAAGGCATCTGCGGTCGCCTGTTCATTCCGGTAATAACCACGCATGACCTGTGGGCCCTTAATCAGCAGTTCTCCATCATCGGCCAGCTTAAATTCTGTTTCCGCCAAAGGTCTCCCCACCGAGCCAAAACGAACTTCATCCAAGCTATTTAAAGTGACTGCGGGACTGGTTTCGGTCAAACCATAACCTTCAAAAACTGGGAGGCCGATAATCCACATAAACTCGTTGATGGTTTTGTCCAGTGGAGCACCGCCAGAAATGAAAAATTTCAAACTGCCGCCAAAGCGCTTACGGATTTTGCGAAATATCAGTTTATCGTAAATTTTATATTTAACACCAAGAAGACCAGTTGGTTGACGTTCAACATATTTTAGATAGACATACTGACGACCAACTTCGACAGCCTTGTGAAACATCTGCCGTTTGGCGGGACTCAGTAGATGAATATTTTCATAGATACGTGAATAGATTTTTTCAAACAGACGCGGCACACTGACCATAGCCGTTGGTTTCACCTCAAGGATATTTTCGACAACCTTGCTGACATCATCGGCAAATGCAATATGACCGCCACTCATCATGACTGCATAATATCCGGCAGACCGCTCCAGTACGTGGCTTAGAGGGAGAAAACTTAAAAAAGTTCCACTCATGCCAATTTCACCAGCCCGTTGCAATCCATACCAAGCATTAATTGCTACGTTATGCTGGGTCAACATGACCCCTTTGGGCTGACCTGTTGTGCCAGAGGTATAGATGATAGTGATTAAGTCATCAGGGCCAATTGATGCCACCTGTTCTTCAATCTGCTGCTTTTCTGATTCCTTGATTGGATGGGAAATTTCTGATAACTGATAAAGAGTGTAAACCGGCAGGTTACGCTCACCGAGAAAACGTTCAAACGAAACGACAAACTCTACCTGGGGAATCTGATCGCGCACTGCCAGCAACTTGTCGTATTGCATCCGGCTAGAGACAAAAACAATTTTAGAACCGCTATGATTGATAACGTATGCTGCTTGGGCACCCGTATTGGTTGCATAGATAGGAACACTCACCCCTAAAGCACATTGTATCCCCAAATCAGCGAGAACCCATCCAGCACGATTTTCGGAGAAGATCGCCACCTTGTCCCCCGGTTGCATCCCTGCCTTACGTAAACCACGCGCTCCCATCAGAACCCGGGTGTAAAACTGTTGATAGTTCAAACTAAGGTAGGTACCACTTTTTTTGTAACTAATGGCCGGAAGATCTGCATATTGCTTTGCACAAATTTGCAACATTTGCGGGATCGAACGGTAAGGAAGACTAGCTGTATTGTTATTTTCCATCATCAAGTCTCATGATCCATAACGTTTACGTTAAATTAACAACAAATCATTTTTCACTCACTGCAAGTTAACCGTATATCAATGACGGGTTTCACTTACAAACTACATTCTACTTACTTTTACGTTCAGGTCAACTAAAAGTAAAACATATTTCTATTTTTGATTGATACGACTCTTCTGCTCAACCCGTCTCCATGAGGGGGAAGGTGGTCGCAAGCCGGATGTGGGGGGATTTTATGAAGCTATTTGGAAATAATCAACAACTCTGGTGATATTGTAACGCTACCCCCTCTCCCTCATGGAGAGGGAGAACAGCAGGGTATCGCAGAAGGTTCAGAGCTAATCAGATATCTTTTCTTGTTCTGATTTCGGCAACAAAAAATAAGCCAAGGCCGGGAGCAGCAGAATGGCACCAAGCATATTGACCAAGAACATGAAAGTCAGCAGAATACCCATAT
>JAOZLQ010000165.1 GCA_029934755.1 Desulfuromusa sp.
ACTCTTCCAATTGCTGCTGATAGGTCGTCAGCTTCTCCTGATAGCGTTTCAGCGTTGACAGATTGCTGGTAATAAATCCCATCGGATTATTAATTTCGTGTGCAACTCCGGCGGCTAATTGTCCGACCGATGCCATTTTCTCCTGCTGTAAAATCTGTGACTGAGTTGCTTTAAGTTGCTGATAAGCAGAATCCAGGTCATCAGCCATTTGTTGAGTTTCCGCCAGCGACCGTCCAAGTTGGGTATAAAGCTGACTGATGGTATTTGTCAACGGACCGAACTCCGGATGATTGGACAGTGGCTTAAGCTTAGCGGTTTCAGCAGCGATGTCAAAATCACCATTCTGCTGATCTGGAATTGCCAGATCGGAAGTGATTGTCTCCAAAGTATCGAGATCACGCAGACTGCGATGGACAAAAAATAACCCAACGAAAGCCGCAATTAAGCTGCTAATAAATATAAATAAAGTAAAAATACGTTGGTTTTTTGCCAGAATTGCAAATGCCTCTTTGGCCGGGAGTTGACTGGCGACAATCCAGTGGCTTCCGGGAACAGGTCGAAATGCAACCAACATTTTTATCCCTTTGGAATTGACTGTCTCGGCTGTCCCTTCAAACCCTTCAATGGCGGCATCAAACATTTTATTGGCACCAACCGGGACATCACTGGTCAACATCCGTTCGTCTTTCGGATGGAGAATCATCAACCGATTTTTATCAAAAACATAGCTATAACCAGTTTTACCAACTCTTCTGTTTCTGATCTTGATGAGGATTTCATCATCTTCCAGGCGGGTTGAACAACACACAATACCTAATGGTTTTTTATCGTGATCCCTTAAAAGAGTAGTGAAAGTTAAAACACTTTTACCGCTCCTGGATGATCGATATGGTTGACCGATTATCCCTTTGCCTGCTGCCAGTGTTGCCTGAAAATAGGGCCGGAAAGAATAATCTTTGCCGTATAATGCTGGATGTGATGGATAATCTGCTTTGAGGATCCCGTTCATATCCAGAAGAAAGTAGCCATTATTAAAAAAGGAGAAATCTTTAGTATGACTGGCAAAATAGTCTACTACCCAAAGACGATCATTAAGCTCCACCGCTTCCACTGGCAATGTCTTGGCAATATGGGTTGCGATAGTATGCTGCCGTTGTAGGTAATGACCCAACAATTCAGCATTATTCTTTGCAACTGCATCGATTGCTTGAAATACAGAATGGCGATAAGCATCCGTGAACTTTTGGAAGAAAAACAGCCCACTACCGCCCATTGCCAACAGCACCGTCACAACCAGAATGATCATCGCCTTGGTGCGTAGTTTCATCAGGGTTGCTCCTCACGCTTAAGAGGTAAACTGATGGTGAAGGTGGTTCCTTTGCCCAGCTCTGAATCAATCAGAATCTCTCCACCATGTTTTTTGACGATTTCATAACTGATACTCATTCCGAGTCCGGTCCCTTCACCAACGGGTTTGGTGGTGAAAAAAGGCTCGAAGATTTTTTCCAGATTTTCTTTGGCAATACCACTGCCGTTATCCTGAATACTGATAAAAATGGTTTCATCTTCCAGCCAGGTGCGTATTTTAACCAGCCCCTCTTTCTCAATTGCCTGAGCTGCATTGACCAGAATATTGGTGAAAACCTGTGATAGCTCCTGCGGGCTGCAATAGATATCGGGAAGTTCGGCAAAATCTTTTTCAAGCTGGGCTTTGTATTTAAGTTCGTTCCACACAATCGCGATGGTGCTTTCGAGACATTCATTCAGATCGGCCAGCTGTTCTACGGCCTGATCAACCCGGGAGAAAGTTTTCAGATTCTGGACAATCTTGCGTACCCGGTCAGAACCATCAAGAGATTCAATGATCAGGTCATCACAATCTTCGAGGAGAAAGTCGATTTTCAATTTTTTACGTTGCGGCTTGATCTCCTCCCAGCTTTCTGGGGCGTGTTCTTTGATGCTGCTTTCCAATAGTTCGAGATACTCGGTCAGCTTCTTTATGTATTTGTCCAAACTGCGAATATTACTGGAAACAAAGCCGATGGGATTATTGATTTCGTGTGCGACACCGGCAGCTAGTTGACCAATAGAAGCCATTTTTTCCCGTTGTAACATCTGGGACTGGGTTGACTTCAATTCAGCATTGAGAAATTCCAGGGTGGTCGCCATTTGCACCGATTCCGCGACTGACCGTTCCAGTTCATCCTCAATTATTTTACGTTCGGTGATATCTTCTTTAATGGCCAGAAAATGAGTAATCTTCCCTTCCTGATCCAGAATTGGGGAAATAGCAGCCCGCTCCCAGAAGAATTCACCATTTTTCCTTTTATTATGAAAATCCCCGCGCCACTGCTGACCCGATGAAAGCATCTGCCACATCTCTTTATAATCAGTCAGACCATCTTCCCCTTTTAAGATGCGTGGATTCTGACCCAATGCTTCGCTTTTGGTGTAACCAGTCATTTCAGTAAACTTCTGGTTGACGTAAATAATGATTCCTTCAGCGTCAGTGATCGCAATAGTGGCAGAATTCTGCTCTACAGCTTTCAATAACAGTACTGGATCAACTCGAGGATCTAACTCGGAAAATACCTTATTTAATTCATCATTCATCAGCTCACCTCAGGAGAGAAAATCACTCCGATTTTCTTCAAAGATACTGTGAAATTCCTCTATAATCTCTTCGACTCGTTCCTGATCCAGATCAAGCCGTTTGACACTGGGCAAATTCTCCAGATTCAGTTCACGTGGCTGTTTAAAAATCCCAAAATACCCGGGTAATTGGCCAGCAATATTCACTACACCGGTCAAATTAACTGCACTGCTATCTGCCTCGTCATCGAGAGCCACATCAGAGTGATGTAGCGCCACCAGTGAAAGCACCTCGGAGAGTTTCCAATGTTCCAGAACAGCCGCCCCAATCTCAGCGTGGGTCGCACCGAACATTTCCTGTTCCTGCGCTGCCATACTCTGATTGCCTGATTCCATCGATTGAAGAATAAAATCGGCCGCTTTGTTTTCCTGATTATTGAGGACAACCAAGCCGATATGCCTGAACAGCCCCGCCATAAAAGCTTCTTCCGGATCGGCTAAACCCAACTTGCGCGCCAGATATCTGGAACCAAGAGCGCAGACCATCGAATCTTCCCAGAGCAACTGCTCAATCCTGCCAAAGGATTGATTCATTCCCCGCATACTTGCTGCCAATACCAGGTTTTTCAGGGTTCTCTCACCCAGAATGACGACCGCAGTTGACAGGCTCGTCACTTGGCGGGACATACTGTAGAAAGAGGAATTGGCAATTTTCAACACCCGTGCCGAGACGGCAGGATCTTTAGAAACAACCTTTGCCAGCGCAGCAGCCGAAGTTTCCGGAGAATTAATCAGTTCCATCATCTGGGCTGCAACCAATGGCATGGTTGGCAGTTTATCGAGGTCAAAATTAATGTCCTGGAATCTAGCACTCATCGAGATCTCCATTCTGTTCTAGATTAATAATTATAATTGAGACTCTTGCAAAACCCTTTAACCTCCAGCAACCGTCATTCCCGCGCAGGCGGGGATCCAGAGGTTTTCTGGGTTCGTTTAAAAACTGGATCCCCGTTTTCACGAGGATGATGACTTTTGCAAGAGGCTCGATTTACAATTTATTTCTTCATGATCCATTGGTAGTTTGATCGTAAAGCAAGTTCCCTTACCTATCTCACTTGCAACAGAAATTATCCCTTGGTGTTTCTGTAATATATCGTGGCAAATACTCAACCCAAGGCCTGTTCCTTTACCAACCTCTTTTGTTGTATAGAAGGCCTCAAATATCCGTTCAAGGTTTTTAGGACTAATGCCACTGCCGGTATCGCAAATTTCTACGACAGCCCAGTTTTCTTTTTGCCGAATATTGACAGTAATGATCCCTTGATCTTCAATTGACTGGGCGGCATTCACTAATAAATTGACAAACACCTGACTCAGCTGTTGAGGCAGACATTGAATTGGTGGTAACTCCTGATAGTTTTTCTCCACCTTGGCTTTATATTTAATTTCATTCCAGGCAATGCTGAGTGAACTTTCAAGACATTCTTGTAAATCGGTCAGTTTCAGGGTGTCATCTTCTGCCCGGGAAAAACTTTTTAGATTGCGGACAATTAATGCAATCCGATCAATCCCATCTTTCGATTCGACAATCAGGTCATCAATATCTTCCTGAATAAAATCAAACTTTAGTTTGCGCTTCATCTTCTTTAATTGAGTTTCAGTCTCTGGGTCATTCATCGCCATGAGGGTTTGCTCCATAAAAGCAATCCCTTCATTTAATTTCGCGATATATTTTTGCAACGAATTAAGATTGCTACCAATAAAGCCTGCGGGATTGTTGATTTCATGCGCGACACCCGCTGCCAACTGCCCAATAGAGGCCATTTTTTCCTGCTGCAACATCTGGTCATGAATCTGTTTAAGATCCTTGTAGGCCTCGATCAATTCTTGCGTTTGTGCATTAACCAGTTTTTGCAGGTGATTTTGATGTTGCTTTAATTCCAGATGGGTTTTGACTCGACGAAGGACAATCTCTGGGTTAAAAGGCTTTGAAATGTAATCAACAGCACCCAGTTCCAAGCCTTTGGTTTCATCCATATCATTATCTAATGCGGTAATAAAAATAATTGGGATATCGGCGGTTTTCTCGTTTGCCTTTAACTTGCGGCAAACTTCATAACCATCCAGGTCGGGCATCATGATATCAAGAAGAATCAGATCAGGCAGGTAGCCACTATCGATTAAATCCAGGGCAGATTGACCATCGATAGCGACGCGCAGGTCATAGATATTTTCCAAGGTTGCTAGCAGGGTATCCAGATTGATAGCACTGTCGTCAACTAATAATAGTTGATGGGTGGAGGGCCCCTGTAACGGACTTAACGACACCATAAGTGCTCCCTTATTGAGCTAATCTAGTTAGGAAAGCATAATATAATAAATTACCAATATTTAAAAGGTAAATATTAGTAATTTTTGTATTTTTTTGAGAAAATCTTTTAGACTCTAAAA
>JAOZLQ010000166.1 GCA_029934755.1 Desulfuromusa sp.
TTAAGAGTCAGCAGGTTCTTGAGGTGGTTCAGCGGGTAGTGATAGCGTCGTAAAAGATGAGGATTTTTGCGAGTATACAAATGTTAATTTTTCGAGCAGGTCACTATTGATGGATATTCCTAAATTCAGAGAAATGTTTCTAGCTGAAGCTGCTGAGCACCTTGAGCTGATGGTTGATATTTTGCTCCAACTTGACTCCGATCCTGAAGATCAAGATGGCATTGATGCATTGTTTCGTGAGGCCCATTCGATTAAAGGGATGGCAGCAACGATGGAATATGCTGAAACAGCAAAATTAGCCCATTATCTGGAAGACCACCTCGATCATTGCCGCCAACTCGGAAAAATCAGTGGTGTTGAAATTGATTGGCTTCTGGAAGCTGTTGATCTGCTGGAATTATTGTTGAACGATATCCGCAATGAACAACCGGAACGGAGTACCGATAGTTTTATTGCAACCATCCCAAAGGAAGAAAAAACGGAAATCAGCCCACCCATAGAGGGAGATATAACCGATCTGGCTATGTGCGGGCGAGGACAACTTATCCAACTGCAACTACAAGAGACAGTGGTGGCACCAGGACCACGTTTTTTGGTTCTTTTAAAAAGAATAGCTGATCTAGGGACAGTTCTTGAATCAAACCCATCCACAGAAGACCTTCTTCAAGGTAATGCTCCCGATAAGTTAGTCGTGCGACTGGATAGTCATATCCCGCAGGAGCAGATCTACCAAGAATTACAAAAATATAGTGAATTACAAGAAATTACTTTTCCCGATGAACCTGAAGAAGAACAACAACAGAAAAAAAACCCCATAGACAAGACCGTGCGGGTCAGTACCAAACTACTTGATCATCTTATTAATCTCACCGGAGAATTGATCACCAACCGCTACCAAATGCAAAGCGCCATTAAACAGCATAGCTGGGAAGAGCTGGACGAAGGAGTTGGGCAGTTGGCACGGTTGGTAAAGAACCTTCACCACCAGGTTCTAA
The DNA here is from genome assembly GCA_029934755.1 of Desulfuromusa sp. Taxonomy (GTDB): domain Bacteria; phylum Desulfobacterota; class Desulfuromonadia; order Desulfuromonadales; family Geopsychrobacteraceae; genus Desulfuromusa. The sequence goes on from JAOZLQ010000166.1 coordinate 996, forward strand.
AGGTACGGATGGTCTCTCTGGAAAGTTTAGCTGGGCGGATATCAAGAACGGTTCATGATCTCTCTCGAAACCATGAGAAAGAAATCCAATTAAATATACAAGGGGCAGACATTGAGCTGGATCGAGCGATTGTTGAAGAATTAACTGATCCTCTTATTCACATGGTTCGCAACGCAGTTGATCATGGAATTGAACAATGTGGCACGATATCTGTCAAAGTTTGGCGGGAACGGGATCAAGTGCTAATCCAAGTCGCTGATGATGGTCGTGGTATCGATCCAGAAAGAATCCGGCAACGGGCACAAGACAAAGGATTACTGACTCCAGCTCAGGCAAAAACGATCCGTGACTATGATCTTTTCCAATTAATTTGTCAGCCCGGGTTTACTACAGCTGAGGAAATCAGTGAAACCTCCGGTCGTGGTGTTGGAATGGATGTGGTAAAAACGGCAGTGGAACGAGTTGGCGGAATTTTGCTGATCGATTCTACTCTGGGAGAAGGTGCACGAATAACCCTTAAAGTGCCGCTCTCTCTGGCAATTATTCGAGTTTTAATTGTCGAATGTGATGGTACCAGAATGGCAATGCCAATTACCCGAGTCGTACAAACATTTGAAATTACTGCCGATGAAGTGCAAAGTAGTGGGAAGCAACTGATGATTCACTATCAAGATGAACTATTACCGATGCTATCGTTACGGAAAATTCTGAAATTGGCAAAAGGCTCACAGCTTGATCCCATTCCACTGGTGATTACTGAGGTAATGGGACGCAAAATTGCATTGGTTGTTGATCGGCTGATCGGTCAGCGAGAAGTTTTTGTCCAACGCTTGCCCGCTCCATTCGATCAGGTTCGCGGTTGTAGCGGGGGAACGATTTTAGGTGATGGTCAAATTATATTCCTGCTTGACCTGCAATCTTTATTTGAACGCCGCCGTGGATGAAAAAGACCGACGATTATGGTACTAAGTAACTAGAAAATAATTGGGGGATAATATCTATGGCTTCTGGCTCCAAAAAAGTTATTTTTGCCGCACTTGCCGGCAATTCACTGATTGCAATTACTAAATTTGTTGCCGCTTCTATCACTGGAAGTTCAGCCATGCTTTCTGAAGCAATTCATTCTCTGGTTGATACAGGCAATCAAGGGCTGTTGCTCTATGGAATGAAAAGGGCAAAAAAACCAGCAGATAAAGATTTCCCCTTTGGCCATGGCAAAGAAATCTATTTCTGGAGTTTCATTGTTGCCATCCTGATCTTCGCTTTGGGCGGTGGTATCTCTGTTTATGAAGGTATTCACCACCTGTTGCACCCTCAACCAGCAAAGAACCCCCTCATCAACTATTTAGTTCTCAGCCTGGCAATTATTTTTGAAGGAATCGCATGGCTTTTTGCTCTGCGTGAATTCAGACGGACAAAAGGCAAAAATGGCTATGTTGATGCGATTAATCAAACCAAAGATCCGTCCATTCTAGTTGTCCTGTTTGAAGATTCCGCCGCCATGCTTGGTTTATTGGTCGCCTTGATCGGTATTGGCCTGACTCAACTGACTGGAAACGTTTATTTTGACGGGAGCGCATCTATTCTGATTGGTTTTATCCTGATTGGAACAGCAATATGGCTAGCTCGTGAAACCAAGGGGCTCCTGATTGGTGAAAGTGCCGAACCGCATATTGTACAGGGGATTCATGAAATTGTGCAAAAGAGCACAATCGTCGAGGGTGTCAACGAGATCTTGACCATGCATATGGGGCCAGATTTTATCCTGGTAACTTTGAGTGCTGATTTTACCGATAATGCTTCTGCCAATGAAATTGAAAAACAGGTTGCAGAACTGGATTTACAGATCAAGACCCGGTTCCCACGAATTAAGCGGGTTTTTATTGAAGCTGAAAAGTTAGCCAGAAAAAAGGCTGTTTCTTAATCTACATTTTTTTTGCTCACGATTAAATTCTTAAATGCCAATAATGCCTTATTGATGTTCTCATTGTGCCGCCAGACAAACCAAGTGGTCATATTGCCGAAATCTTTGGGCAAAGAGTAGAGTGAGTAGTTGTATTGAAGATGCGGACGTTCGACCACTGAACGGGGCAAACAACTAATCCCCATGCCTGCAGCAATACAACCGAGAATTCCCTCAACCGAACCAAATTCTATAATTTGATAAGGCCGCCGCCCAGTTTTTTTAAGCCACCCTTCCAATTGTGCCCTGTATGTACATCCCGTACGAAAAACCAGAATATTCAAGTTATTGAGCAGCTCAAGAGATTTTACAGAGGGTGGAGCCACAAGGACGAGTTCTTCCTCATAGGCTTTTTCGACAACGAGAGCATCATGAGTCACTTTACCTGAAACCAGAACCCCATCAACTTGGTAATCAACCAGCCGCTTCAGTGATTCCTCCGACGTACCGGTAACCAGATGCAATTCAACCTGTGGATAAGAACGATGATAGGTGGCCAATAGTGGCGGCAGACGTACGGCTGCAGTTGTTTCCATCGTTCCAATCAAAAGTTTACCATGCGGTTCATTTTGATTGGTGATAGCACCTTCTGCCTCTTTGACAAGCCGAATGATTCGTTCGGCATATTCAAGAAGCTGATGTCCAGAGCTTGTCAGGGTGACACCTCTACTCTTGCGATGAAATAACGTGACTCCGAGACGCTCCTCTAACTGCTTGATACGAGCTGTAATATTGGATTGGACACAATGAATCTCTTCTGCAGCCCTTGAGAAATTCCCTTTTTTGGCAACAGCTAAGAATATCTTGAGTTCACTGATTTCCATAGGCTATGATATCTCCTTTTATGATTACTACTATCTTTTTATTTTATTTGTGATAATACCGATGAAGCAGTAGCCTGTCAAATATTGAGCCACAATGAAACTGAGTTTGTTCTTGTTTGAACCGGATCAGGGACATTCCAAACTGCTAACACTGGGATATTAAATATCAACCATGAATACAACTATGACGTTATTGAGTGTGATATCGATTTGGAGTCTTGCCGTTATCACACCCGGACCAAATTTATTAATTACAGTACAGACAACCGTTAATCATTCTCGCCTGGATGGTATGTTTATCGTACTTGGTACCTGCACAGGAACGATGATTTGGTCAATCGTTGGCTTTTTTGGAATCACCTATCTTTTCACCGTTGCACCCTGGATTTACGTGACTTTAAAAACAGTTGGCGGGAGCTACCTTATTTATCTTGGTATAAAATCGGTTATCAGTTTACGCAAGGCCAATGCAAGAATAAATGAACCTCAAGACCAACAGCAAAAACTATTTATTGACTGGCAAAAAGGATTAATGACTAATCTTTTAAATCCAAAAACAGCTATGTTTGTTACAAGCATATTCGCATCAGCATTACCACAAGATCCATCATTGCTTCTTGGTATGTTGAGTGTAATACTAATGGCGTCCATATCACTGCTTTGGTATTCAATCGTGGTTTTTCTATTCTCTTCTAAAAAAATAAAGAATCAATATGGACGAACGCAAAATTGGATGCAGGGTTTTGCTGGTGCTGCATTTGTTGTTTTTGGGACAAAGCTGATTTTGGAAAACAAATAATTCAGTCATTTTCAGAAGAATTATTATCAGGATTTCTGGTCTAACAATCCTTAGAATCTTATAGCCACGGCGTTGGAACTGAAGGGAAAATCAATGGCAAAAGACATAAAACCGCTTGTATCTTTTGAAGAATCATTTGATAAACTGGACATTAGGGTAGGTAGAGTTATTCAAGTTGACCTTGAGACAAGGACACATAAGCCAACCTATAGAATGACTGTGGACTTTGGTAAATTTGGAAAACGTGTGAGCTATGGCCGATTTACGCAACACCCCATTGAGGAAGTAAAAGATAGGCTTGTTCTTGGAGTCTTGAATTTTGAACCCAAGGAAATGGGACCAGGTATTTCCGAAGCGCTTATTATTGGAGTTCAATACCCCAAAGCAGAAAGTGGTGAAGCAACATTTGTATCTCCAGCCGTCAATGCAAAAATTGGCAGTAAGCTTTTCTAGCAGAT
>JAOZLQ010000167.1 GCA_029934755.1 Desulfuromusa sp.
TGGAATAAAGCCTTGACGGAAGAGGAAATCGGCGCAATCGGTACCATGATCAGTCCCTCCTGCTCAGGAACTTGTTATTCTGATCCAGTTGCAGAATACAGCATGGAGAATTCTCCCTGGAATGGAATTACCGGAGAAGTTAAAGATACCGCGGGAAGCACTGAAGAAAACGGCACTGCAACACAAAGTGGTACTGGTATCATGCCAAACCAGACAGCTATTTCCAGCGGAAAAACCTGCCGCTCAGGGCAATTCACCCGAGTTGACACGTCCAATGGCGGTTATCTTGATCTGGGTGATCCAGCTATTCTTGACCCGGGCACCAGCCCTTGGTCTATGTCGGTCTGGATCAACTGGGATGGTTCCAGTGGGGAAAACATTATTTACAACAAAGAAAATCTATATGAAGCCAGAGTGTCTGGAGGATACGTCCATTATGCATTGATGCCTGACTGGGCCTGGTACGGTGACTCCAGTTTTCCAGTCACTGCTGGCACTTGGTATCATTTAACTGTCATTTACGATGGTGAACAGCAAATGATGTATAGAAACGGGCAATTGGTCTACTCCAGAAGCAATACTGGGGCTATGGGCAGCAATTCCAGCAGGTTCCTCATTGGAGCAAGAGGATCAACAGTACCACGTAATTTTTTTGGTGGCATGATCGATGAGGTTCGCATCTACGACAGAGCCTTAGCTACCAACGAAGTGACTGAAGTGTATAACAGTAGTGCCAGCTGTCCGGCCGATTACCCGATGATTACAACAGTGTCTCTGGCAGATGGGACTCTCGGCTCACCTTATAGCGACATTCCAAGCGCTAGCGGCGGGGAACTACCTTATGGTTGGGATCTGCTTAGCTCCGGCGTCAGCGGCCTAAGTATTTCTGATCATAATACTGGAGAAATTCAGGGAACCATTAACAGTTGTGCCGGTGATTATAATGTTGAGGTGAGATTAACGGACAACAACAATACAACAGATATTAAATTACTGCCCATAACCATTTACAACGGGAGTCTTTCTGTTTCATCTGCAACGGGAGGCTTCACCGATTGTAATACCGACCACGCCCAATCAACTCAATGCCAGATGGACACGACCATATCAGGCGGATTAATCGGAAACCTGACTAACTGGGGTATTACCTGGCAATCGGGTAATCCCGGTGGCTTTGTGGTGAACAGCACCGGCGCAACAACAGCCAGAATAGAACAGACCGGCAACTCTACAATCGGCAGCGGTTACCGGTTCCAGTTAACCGCTCAGGATGGAAACTGCCCAAGCAACACCCTGATATCCGGGTGGTACAATGTGGACATAATAAATTAAGATCTCTGGTAGTACTCAGGGGACATATACTTGATACGAGTCCCCCGAATACGGATTTGTCGGAACGCTTGATTCAGTACCAAACTTTCATCAAGCAAAGTCCTTGTGCCGGAGCAGTTAATGGCGAAGGCGCAGAACCAGCATCGTTCAATAGTTCTTGAATGACACTCACCGGTCTCTTACCACGACCAATCTGTACCAGCGTACCAACCATCATCCTGATCATATTCCTCAAAAAACCACTACCACGGATATCGATGTAAAGTAATAAATCATCTTCACGAAAATCAATTGAAAATATTTCCCGGATAGTGGTATCAGCAGAACAACCAGAAGTACGAAACGCAGAAAAATCATGTTGGCCAAGAAAACTCTGCGCCGCTTGCTCCATTTTTTTAAGGTCAAGGGGCTTTTTCACCTGCCAGCTGATTTTTCGCTCCAAAGGTGAGCGAACCGGGTCACGTAAAATAGTATAGCGATAATGTTTACCACGCGCAGAAAAACGCGCATGGAATTGATCATTAACTTTTTCTACATGGCGAACGGCAATATCATCAGGCAGAAATCGGTTTACACCTTCCCGCCAAGCAGTTAAAGGCAAGTCCCGCTCAGTCGTCAGATGACAAACCATCCCCTGAGCATGAACACCTGAATCGGTTCGTCCTGAAGAATACACGGTATGGATGATTCCAGTTAATTGGTGCAGTGCTTGCTCTAACCGTTGCTGCACAGACATACCGTTTGGCTGGTATTGCCAACCGACATAATTGGTCCCGTCATAAGCAACGATCAGCTTAATTCTCACCATTTAAACCTGCCAAAGAATAAAAATTAACAATATACCAAAAATTGACGTGATCAATGCGTGGCGGTCAAAAACAGCCCCGTTTTGATTGCCCATGTCCTCCAGCGGTTCAGTTCCAGATACGATATCTCTTGCCAGCTGATCAGCATGATCAAACAATCGGTTGAGCAAAGGTTCGATGTTATTGAGCCACCCTTTAAAACCAGACACCACCCCAGCACGTTCTTCTTTACTATCTGCTTTCAACAGCGCAACTTCCTTCTGAATCAGTGGGAAAAAATGGAGAACCAATAACAACATTCCTCCCGCCTCCTTAACTGGAACTCTCAACCGCTGCAATGGTGCCAAAAGGGTTGTCAATCCTGAAGCCATAGTTTCAGGGCGAGTTGTCCATGCCAGCAACAAGGAAAACAAAACAGCCAAAAGAAGTTGCACATCAATCATCAAACCACGCAGTAATCCATCATAAGAAATCCAGCTAGTCCCAAATAGAGTCCGTCCAGGAGTAAAAAAAAGGTGGATAATCAGTGTAAAAAACAATAACCAACGCAACATTTTGATGATGCGCCAGATGTCCTGGAACCCATGAATTGTAGCAGCAGCAGTAGTAAACCAGAGACAGGAAATGAAAAACAACCGTTGTGGATTGGATGCTGAGAACATACAAACAATGAGACCGAGGAGCAACAACAGCTTTACCCGTGAATCAAGACGGTGAAGAAAACTATTTCCTGGTCGATAAGCACTCTCAGTCACATCCAAAATCCACTAACTCACGGGGGACACATAGCCCCCCGTAAGTTCAATCAATGATCATTAAGACTCAATCAGTTACCCAAGCTGAGAGATAATCGCGTCACCCATTGCGGCAGTGTCGACTTTCTTCTCACTAGCACTTCCTTGATAAATATCACCCGTACGATAACCGTCATTCAAAACTTTTTCGACAGCAGCATTAATTGCATCAGCCGCATCGATCATGCCGAAGGAATAACGCAACATCATCGAAGTAGAAAGAATCTGTGCAATCGGATTAGCGATCCCCTGTCCTGCGATATCGGGAGCACTGCCACCTGACGGCTCATACATGCCGAAAGACCCCTCCGCAAGAGAAGCCGAAGGCAACATACCGAGAGAACCAGTCAGCATTGCCGCTTCGTCAGAAATAATATCACCAAACATGTTGCCACACAGCATAACGTCAAACTGCTTTGGCCAGCGCACCAGTTGCATCGCCGCATTATCTACATACATATGAGAGAGTTCGACATCAGGATACTCTTTGGCAATCCGCGTGACAACTTCACGCCAGAGAACTGATGTCGACAAAACATTAGCTTTATCGATAGAGCAAACCTTGCTGCCACGCTTACGCGCTGCTTCAAAAGCAACGTGAGTAATTTTCTCAACTTCAGCAACGGAATATTTCATGGTATCGAAGCCGGTTCTTGCACCACCCTCTCCCTCAATTCCCTTAGGAGAAGCAAAATAAATTCCGCCGGTCAATTCGCGTACCACCAAAATATCAAAACCGCCCTCAATGACACTTTCTTTCAAGCTGGAAGCACCTGTCAAGGCAGGAAAAATAATCGCTGGACGAAGGTTGCAGAACAGGCCAAAAATTTTACGCAGAGGAAGCAAGGCACCCCGCTCTGGCTGCTCATCCGGTGGCAAACTTTCCCATTTTGGGCCGCCAACACTGCCGAAAAGAATAGCATCAGAGTTTTTACAGATTTCAACGGTGCTATCGGGCAGCGCTTTACCTTCCTTGTCAATGCCTGCACCACCAACATTAGCTAGCGTCCGTTCAAAACTGACATCATATTGTTTTTCTACAGCATCCAGCACCTTAAGTGCTTCTGCCATAACCTCAGGACCAATCCCATCACCAGGCAAAACTGCAACTTTAAAACGGTTAGCCATATCAATTTTCTCCCATATAAAATTTCAGAACCCCTCAAATTCAGAGGGAAAAAGCGGCTAAACTATAGGAAGCTGTAACTTTTTTGTCAAACCATTTCTCTCGTGAGATACAATCTGACAGACCTCTGGAAGCAAGGGTCAAGATGTGTTATTGTCCCGTTCCATGCTTTATCAGTATTTGACCAAAACCCGATAGACTCCATCAGGAGATTATTGATGAAAATCAGGAGGATTACGTGCGTCTAGCTATAATTGTTTTTCTTGTCATATTAAGTTCGCTGTCAGCATACGCAACCGACAACACCGATACCAATAAATCTCAGGTCGAAACACAACCATTGACCAAAGCAGCAGCGACCGAAGCACTACAGGGAATCCAAGGTGAAGTCATTTCGGTAGAACCCGCTGAGTTTCCTGGACTTTACCGTGTTGCTATGAGGATGCAGGGGAAAGTTGTACCAATTTATCTCGATGCCAGTGGATCATACTTATTTACTGGAAGCATCATCCGGATCAAAGACCGAAAAAATCTGACCGAGGCACATTATCAGAAACTCAATCCTGTCGATACTGCAAGTATTCCACGGGAAGATGGGCTAACTCTGGGGAACCCAAATGCAACACAGCAGATATTTGTTTTCACCGATCCACACTGTCCCTTCTGCATTAAGCTTCACAAAGTGTTGAAAGAAGCAGTTAAAGTAAACCCTGACTTGGCATTTCATACTAAATTGATCCCCCTACAAAGCCCCGAAAAGATTATTCGAACTATTATCTGCAATAAATCGATGGAACAACTTGAGATGGCATTTTCCGGTCAAACGCTGCCCGAGCCAAATTGTGAAACGGATGCCGTTAAAGAGAACTCAAAGCTAGCCCAAAAACTTGGCATCCATGGGACTCCGACGCTGATTTTACCAAACGGATTCATTTCTCCTGGTTACCGTTCTCTGGA
>JAOZLQ010000035.1 GCA_029934755.1 Desulfuromusa sp.
ACTGCCTAGAATAACTTTCTCCGATTCTGGTTCCTTGGTTCTTAAACAAATGTAGTCGCCGGAGCAGCTTTTCAGGGTTGATGTGGATGATTTATTTCTTCGTAGTCAACGACTTTTTCGCTGTACCGCGAATTGTTCTGCGGACAAAAGCTGGAGCACCGGTCATTGGGGCTTCTGTCAGTTGTTCTATTCTGAAGCCTGCAGAATGGATGGCCGTTGCTGTATCACGAGTCAAGCGACAGTCTCCTGCACAAAAGCTCCAAAAGGGTTCAATTCGGTGTTGCCAGTTCCGAGTTGGTTGATGGTTGGAAATAATGTGTTCAAGAAAAAGGAATGTGCCATTTGGGCGCAATAAACGATAAATTTCTTGAAGGCTATTTTCGAGACTGGAAACAGAACAAAGAACCAGCGTAGAAACGATAGTGTCAAAAGATGCATCGGGCATTTCTATCGCTTCCGCATCCCAGTGGGTGACATCTAGTCGGTCTTTCTGGTTTTTTTTCGTTTTTCGCAGCAGATTTTTGCGCATTTGCTGATCCGGTTCGCTGAGGATGATCCGCGTTACAGCTTCAGGATAATGGGGAAGGTTGACGCCCGTTCCTGCACCGATTTCTAGTAAATCGCCTTTGGCATGGGATAGTAGCTCTTTACGCCATTTTTGCAGACAGTTTTTTTCCGTACTACGCATGGCATAATCGTAGCTTTTAGCTATCAGGAAAGAGCGTATTTTTTTAATTGGCATGATCCGGATTCCGTTCCTTGTCCTATTTTATGCTAACCAGGTAGATGGTGTACCTTGTCTATATATCACCATGATGGTTAAGTTTGTGAGTCTTGTCAAGAAATCGAAGGAAGTTGGCTGCAATTCTGGGGATAAATATAATCAGTTCCGTCATGCTCTTCCCTTGTCAGGTTACAGATGCGGTTGTATATTCGCATTATGAGCGCACTGATTATAGAAAATCTGTACAAGTCTTTTGATGGAATACCTGCAGTAAAAGGGATTAATTTTACTATCGATAATGGTGAAATCTTTGGTTTGCTCGGTCCCAATGGTGCGGGGAAAAGTACGACGATCAATATGATTGCCGGGGTTGTCCGTTTGGGATCCGGAAGTATTACAGCTTTTGGCTATGACAACCAGCGGGAGTATCGTCACACGCGCAGGATGTTGGGAGTCGTACATCAGGAAGTTGTCATTGATAACTTCTTTACCGTTGACCAAGCTCTCCGACTTCATGCTGGTTATTACGGGGTTAAAGATGATCCCGCCTGGCGCCAGTTATTGGTTGAACGCCTTGGATTGAAGCCTCATTTAGATAAAGTGATGTTGAAGTTGTCTGGTGGTCTGAAGCGGCGCTTCATGATTGCCAAGGCACTTATCCACCGGCCGAAATTGTTGATTCTGGATGAGCCGACCGCTGGGGTAGATGTTGAGTTGCGTCATGGTCTATGGGAGTTTGTGCGGGAAATTAATCGGCAGGGAACGACGATATTGTTGACAACCCACTATCTGGAAGAGGCTGAAGAAATGTGTGATCGCATTGCAATCATGAATCATGGTGAACTGATTGCACTTGAGGAAACACAACAGCTGATCCGGAGGCTGTCAAATCGTCAGCTACGTCTTTGGTTGGAGTATCCTTTAACTGAAATTCCAATAGGGTTAGGGTCGTATTCTCCCGAATTAAAAGAGAATGGAAATATTCTTCTTCTACGTTTGCCGGCCGGTGAAGGTGCCGGAAGGGTTCTAAGCCAACTGACCGAATCAGGATTGAAGATCCAAGATATCGAGACAGATCAGAGTGGCTTGGAAGAAGTTTTTATCCATTTGACCGGAATAAAGGGAGCGTAGATGGATACCAGTCCAGATAGTCAATATTATCCCTGGCTCCCCTTTGTCACTCTGTTGCGAAAAGAAATTCTACGTTTCTTGAGGGTTTCAACGCAGACTTTACTGACCCCGATTGTGACGGCCTCTCTCTATCTTTTTATCTTTGGAGCAACTCTGGGTGAACGGCTCAATGTTCTAGAAGGATTCAGCTATGCCCAGTTTGTCATTCCGGGATTGATTATTATGGGGGTTATCAATAATACATTTGCCAATACTTCTTCATCTTTATTTATGTCACGTTATCTGGGGGGAATTGTTGACTTATTGGTAACCCCGGTGAGCCCACCGCAGTTCATTATGGCCTATACTCTTGCGGCAATGCTGCGTGGATTGCTAGTTGGAGCAGTGGTCTGGTTGATTTCAACGATGTTTGCGACATTGCCGTGGGAATCTCCTTTTCTGGCTATTCTGATGGCAGTTATCGCCAGTTTCTTGTTTGCTCAATTCGGTTTGATTGCAGCAATTTATGCGCATAATTTTGATACGCTTTCAATGTACAGCAACTTTCTGATTCTACCGTTGGTCTACCTCGGCGGGGTTTTTTATCCAATTTCTATTCTTCCTGACCCTTGGGGAAGTTTCTCTTACCTTAATCCATTGTTTTATCTGATCGACGGTTTTCGACATGCGATTATCGGTGTTGGAGATACCAGTTATCTGCTTGCTTTCGGGGTTAGTTTGGGGATTGCTACAGTCCTGTTTTCTTGGGCTGCCTGGCTGATTGGTAAAGGATACCGGTTGCGGTCTTGAAATGAAGATGAGAGGAGACAAAATGCAAGATTATTTGATTCGGGTGGTTAGTCCCGATGGTTTATTTCGTGCGGCGGCGGCGGTAACAACCGGGTTAGTGCGCACTATTTGTGAAAAGCAACAGACCGACATTACGGCATCGGTTGCACTTGGGCGTTTGTTGACCGGCGGGGCACTACTAAGCTGCCTGCTGAAAGGGAAGCAACGGTTGGCCTTATCGGTTGAGGGAAATGGTCCGTTGGGAAAAATGAGTGTTGAAGCTGATGCCGAAGGGAAAATTCGAGGCACTATCCGTAACCCGATTTCTGGTCTTCCTCCTGCTGGAGACCATTTTGATGTTGCCGGTGCGGTTGGCCGGGCTGGGTTTCTCCACGTCTGGAAAGATCTGGGTCTGAAAACTCCCTATCAAAGTATGGTACAGCTCCAGAGTAGTGAAATCGCAGAAGATTTGGCGTGGTATTTAACCACCTCGGAACAAGTACCGTCGAGTATCGGATTGGGAGTTGAGCTCGATTCGGCGGGTCAGGTTGCCGTCGCCGGTGGATTTTTAGTCCAATCACTGCCCCCTGGGGATTCTGTCCAGATTGAGATCTTGAGTAAAAAAATTAAAGAGTTGCCACCAACGACCAGCATGCTGAAGCAGGGACTGACGCCAACTGAGATTCTCGAACGAATATTTACCGATGTTGGCTTCCACGTACAGCAAAAGATTCCACTGCGTTTTTCTTGTCCCTGCAATCAGCAGCAGATTGAACAGATGTTGGTTGGTCTTGGTAGCAAGGAGCTTGTTTCGCTTGCCGAGGAGCAGGAACCGGTTGAGGTCGTTTGTGAATATTGTCGACATCGCTACCATTTTAATCGAGAACAGATGGATAAGCTAATCAAAATGGCAAAGTGAGATTCGGTCTAATATCATCTTTTTTAGTAAAACAGATAAAAACATGGGCTTAAAATAAGAATATAAACTAAAAACCGCTGTAATATCAGAGTAAAAGTCGACTATTCTAGTTGTCTTAATTGCATACAGTATACGGTATTTCTCTTGACATATTGGGTGAATTATCCTAGTTTTTCACACGCTGCGAAGTATCCTGACAGCTTGTCAGGTATGGCTGCATGGTTCGATCTCTTCTAAGGAAGGAGCGGTTTTTTATGCTGGATATTTATTTACCGATTCTTGTTGTCATGGGAATCGCTTTTGCTTTTGCGCTGGGGTCGGTCGTTTTGTCCCGACTTGTTGGAGTGAAGAAGCCTAGTGAAGTCAAGTTAGCGCCTTATGAATGTGGTATGCCTCTGATTGGTTCAGCTCAAGAGCGTTTTTCCATCAAGTTTTACATTGTTGCGATGCTATTTATCCTTTTCGATATTGAGGCAGTTTTTCTCTATCCTTGGGCGGTCATGTTTAAGCGTCTCGGTATTTTTGGTTTTATTGAAATGGGAGTGTTCATCATCATTCTTCTTGTTGGTTTTGTCTATGTATGGAAAAAAGGAGCTCTGGAATGGGAATAGAGCAACCAAGAACACTCGGTAGCGGTCTAATTACAACAAGTCTGGATAAAATAGTGAACTGGTCACGGGCTAGCTCTATGTGGCCTCTGACTTTTGGTTTGGCATGCTGCGCTATTGAAATGATGGCAACCGGCGCTGCCAGGTTTGACCTTGACCGAATGGGAATTCTATTTCGTGCCTCTCCCCGCCAGGCGGATGTCATTATTATTGCTGGTACCGTCACCAAAAAAATGGTGCCGGTTATCAAGACTGTTTATGAGCAGATGCCAGAACCACGCTACGTCATTGCTATGGGGGCTTGTGCTTCATCGGGGGGCATTTTTGATACTTACAGTACGGTACAGGGAGTTGACGAATTTTTGCCAGTCGATGTTTATATCCCCGGTTGTCCACCACGTCCGGAAGGATTGCTCTACGGCCTGATGAAACTGCAGGATAAAATTCGGGCAGAACGCAATACTTTTGGAGCTGCTATTGGTGTTGGTGACGTTATTCACAATAGGGCCTGATGGCCGTTAGTTGAAAATAGGGAAAATCAATGAGCGCTCAAGCAATTGTTGAAAAATTGAAGGGAAAATTCTCTGCTGAAATTCTGGATGTTGTTGAGTTTCGCGGTGAAACGACTGTCACAGTGAAGAAGGAGCAGATTGTCGATATCTGTACTTTCATGCGTGATGACTTTGGTTATAACCTGCTTTGTGATCTTTGTGGGGTTGATTATATGGGGAAATCGCCACGCTTTATGGTGGTTTATAACCTCTACAATATCACGACGAAGCAGCGGATTAGGATCAAGGCGCCAGTTGAAGAACTGAATGCCAATATTGATACCGTCAGTACTGTCTGGGGGACGGCCAATTGGCATGAGCGGGAGTGTTGGGATCTGATGGGAATTAAGTTTAATAACCATCCTGACTTGCGCCGTATTCTGATGCCCGCTGATTGGGAAGGTCATCCATTGCGCAAGGATTATCCTCTGCAGGGTCCGGATCGTGAGCCTTATAAAGGTAGACTCTCCTAATAAACGCTTTAATTCCTTAATCGGACGAGGCATATAATGGCAGCAAATACCAACGAAACAATGACCATCAACATGGGGCCCCAGCACCCGTCGACTCACGGCGTGTTGCAGTTGATCCTTGAGCTCGATGGTGAAATTGTGGTGAAGGCGACCCCACATATAGGTTTTCTTCACCGGGGGATTGAGAAGCTTTCTGAACATCGCACCTATCATCAGATCATTCCGCTGACAGACCGGCTCGATTATCTGGCACCGATGAGCAACAATCTTGGTTATGTTCTGGCAGTCGAGAAGTTACTTGGGATTACTGATGAGATCCCCGAGCGGGTTCAACGGATTCGGGTCATCATGACTGAGCTGACTCGATTGAAGAGCCATCTGGTTTGGTTGGCTTGTCATGCTCTTGATATTGGTGCAATGACGGTTTTTCTCTACTGTTTCCGCGAACGTGAATGTATCACCGATATTTATGAAAAAGTTTCTGGCGCACGGATGACTTCCAATTACTTTCGTGTTGGTGGTCTTGCTGATGATCTTCCTGATGGTCTTGAGGGGGAGATTCGGACTTTTGCTGAATCGATACCGGCGCACGTTGAAGAATATGAGGGTTTGCTGACTGGCAACCGAATCTGGCAGAAGCGAACCGTTGGGGTTGGTGAAATCAGTGCTGAAGCCGCTATTGATATTGGTATCACCGGACCCGCATTGCGGGCTTCTGGGGTCGATTGGGATTTGCGGCGGGATAACCCTTACTGCGGTTATGAGGATTATGAATTCGAAGTTCCAGTTAGAACAGGCTGTGATACTTTCGACCGTTACAGGGTTCGTCTTGATGAGATGCTTCAATCGGCACAGATTATTTTACAGGCGCTGGATAAGCTGAAGCCCGGTCCGACTCTGGCTGACTGCCCTAAGATTGTACTGCCTCCAAAAAAAGATGTTGTCAATAATATTGAAAGTCTGATTCATCATTTCAAGATTGTGACTGCAGGGTTTGAACCGGAGCCCGGAGAAATTTATCAGAGCGTAGAGGCACCCAAGGGAGAGCTTGGTTACTATCTTATTTCTGATGGTTCATCTCATCCGTTCAGAATGAAAATACGCCCACCATCTTTTGTCAACTTGCAAGGACTGCCACAGATGGTTGAAGGGAAGTTGCTGGCCGATGTAGTTGCAGTTATCGGCACGCTCGATATTGTCCTTGGTGAAATCGACCGTTAATTTAAATCGGTTGAGGTTCCTTTTATTGTATTGGATTGCCGGTAGTCAATTGACCGGCTGAAAACGGCAGCAATGCCATTGACTGATGAAGGAAGAGGATGGTCATGACGCCAGAAGTTCTGACACTCTCGGAAACACCTTGGTTATTTACAGGGGTCATGCTGGTAAAAATTGCAGTGGCCTTTGTGGTGACGATATTGATTGTCGCCTATGCGACCTATGCTGAGCGTAAGATAATTGGTCGTATGCAGACCCGGATGGGACCGACGATGACCGGGCCCAAAGGCCTATTGCAGCCAATTGCGGATGGGTTAAAGCTCTTTTTTAAAGAAGATATTATCCCATCACAATCACACTGGTTTGCCTTTATTTTGGCTCCAATGATGATTCTGGCTCCTGCTTTTATCTCAATATCGGTCATTCCTTTCGGCGGGGATCTTGAGTTTAGCTATGAAGGCATCTTATATGCTGTCCCGATGCAGATAGCTGATCTGAATATTGGTGTATTGTTCATTGTGGCAATGGCTGGGCTTGGAGTTTACGGAATTGTGCTGGCAGGTCTGGCATCCAACAGTAAATATGCCTTGCTTGGTGGTATTCGTTCAACGGCTCAGATGATTTCTTATGAACTTGCTGTTGGTCTCTCCATTGTCGCTATTTTTATGCTTTCAGAAACCCTTAGCCTGCGTGGGATTGTTGCGGCACAACAGTTACCTCTCTGGGGTATGGAATCATTCAGTTTTATTCCAAACTGGTACATCTTCTGTCAGCCGCTGGCATTTGGGCTGTTTGTTATCGGGTCTATGGCCGAAATTAACCGGACCCCGTTTGATTTACCGGAAGCTGAAACTGAACTGGTTTCTGGTTTCTGCACTGAATATTCCGCGATGAAGTATGCACTGTTCTTCATGGCTGAATATGCCAACATGATTACAGTATCTGCAATCGCAACAACGCTATTTCTTGGTGGATGGGGCGGGCCATTTTATGGCTGGATAAATTTTCTACTTAAAGTATTTTCATTCATGTTTTTCTTCATTTGGATTCGGGCCACCTTCCCGCGTCTTCGTTATGACCAGTTGATGTTTCTTGGTTGGAAAATTATGCTTCCGTTGGCACTTGCCAATATCGTGATTACGGGCATTTCGATTTTAATCTGGTTGTAACCAAACGTTGTGTAGAGGATAGATATGTTTAAAGAGTTTGCCAAAGGTTTGAGTATTACGCTGAAGCACCTGCTGCCGGGTAATACGACAACGGTGCAGTACCCAAAACAAAAACTGCAAATGTCTCCACGTTTCCGGGGGCTTCATCGTCTGGTTCCGACTCCGGATCGTGAAAAATGTGTTGCCTGTTATCTTTGTCCCACGGTTTGTCCGGCAAAATGTATTACGGTTGTGGCCGCTGAAAATGAAAAGGGCGAAAAATATCCAGAAGTATTTGAAATCGATATGCTGCGCTGTATTTTCTGTGGTTACTGTGTTGAGGCTTGTCCGATGGAAGCAATTGAAATGACAGATGCTTACGAACTGGCAAACTATAGCCGTGAAGATTTTCACTTTGATAAGGTACGTCTTCTCAAGCAGTAAGAAGGAGCTCAAGTTATCATGGAAGCCATTCTTTTTTATCTCACTGCAACGGTTGCGATTATTTCGGCATTATTTGTCATAAAATGTCGAAATCCTGTCAACAGTGCTTTGAACCTGATTACTACTTTTCTGTGTCTGGCGGTGTTTTATATCATGTTGGAGGCACCGTTTATGGCTGCTATTCAAATTATGGTTTATGCCGGTGCCATTATGGTGTTGATTGTTTTTGTCATTATGTTGTTGAACCTTGGTTTGGCTGTTAAAAGCCGCTATTCACACGGTTTAGCTGGTGGTGGATTTCTTGCTGCACTGACTCTACTGGTGACGGTCTATTTCATCAAGTTTGGTGAAGCGACGGGCACTGGCGGGGAGATCACCAGTGAAGTGATATCGAGCTATGGTCATACTGAGTTGATCGGTAGGGCTATGTTTGTCGATTTTTTGCTACCCTTTGAGATTGCCTCGATCCTGTTGTTAGTTGCAATTATCGGCGCTGTTATTCTCTCAAAACGTGAAGTTTAATCGAGTTTAACTCGGGAGATTGACCATGATTACCGTAAATCACTACATGCTGTTGAGCGCCATCCTGTTTACTATCGGAACATTTGGTGTTCTTACTCGGAAAAATGCCATTGTTCTTTTTATGTGCATTGAGGTGATGCTCAATTCGGTGAATCTGACCTTTATCGCCTTGTCACGTCACGTCGGCAATATGGATGGTCAGATTTTTGTTTTTTTTGTTATGACGGTTGCTGCTGCTGAAGCAGCTGTAGGTTTAGCGTTGATGATTGCTTTCTATCGCAATAAAGACTCGATCGACGTTGACGATTTCAATATGCTCAAGTGGTGATGCATCCAACTTTTACGGATGTTTCAGCTAAGAGGAGAGTTTGATGTACAGTAATCTGTGGCTCATCCCATTTTTTCCATTGATCGGGTCGATTTTTAACGGCCTGTTCGGCAAGAAGATCAAAAATGAAGCGGTGATTGGTAGTATTGCTACCGGGATGGTGTTCCTTTCATTTTTGGTTGCAGCGCAGAACTTTTTCAAATTGTTAGGCGATACCGAAAAGGTTCATGAGTTGGTCATGGCGTCGTGGATTACCGTTGGTAAATTTCAGCTGAATTGGGAATTTCTGCTGGATCCGTTGTCGGCAGTGATGATTCTGGTGGTGACCGGTGTAGGGACTTTGATCCATCTTTACTCCATAGGCTATATGCATGGGGAAGAGGGTTACTACCGTTTTTTCTGTTATATGAATTTATTTGCCTTTGCCATGTTGATGCTGGTTCTGGGCGGTAACGCGTTAGTTATGTTTATCGGTTGGGAAGGGGTTGGCCTCTGTTCCTATCTACTGATTGGCTATTATTACGAAAAGAAGAGTGCCAGTACGGCTGCAAATAAAGCTTTTATTGTCAACCGGATTGGTGATTTCGGTTTTCTTTGTGGCTTGTTAACTCTTTTTTGGGCTCTGGCTGAAAAAGGGGTATGGACTCTCAATTTTGTCAAGATTGCTGAAAGTGGCCATCTGCTTGAGTCTGGTGGTCTGTTGATAACGGTTGTAACCCTCTGTTTCTTTCTGGGTGCAACGGGTAAGTCGGCACAGATTCCACTGTTTACCTGGCTCCCTGATGCAATGGAAGGCCCCACACCCGTTTCTGCATTGATCCATGCAGCGACGATGGTGACCGCTGGTGTTTATATGATTGGCCGGATGAACGGTCTGTTTGCTATGGCACCGGCGACTATGATGACGATTGCTATCGTCGGTGGATTGACTGCATTTTTTGCTGCAACTATCGGTCTGGCGCAAAACGATATTAAGCGGGTGCTGGCTTACTCAACTGTTTCTCAGTTGGGGTACATGTTCCTGGCAATGGGTGTTGGTGCTTTTTCTGCTGGGATCTTCCATCTGATGACCCATGCATTTTTCAAGGCTTGTCTGTTCCTTGGTTCTGGTTCAGTTATTCATGGATTACACCATGCATATCACCATGCTCATTTGCATGATGATCCGCAGGATATGCGGAATATGGGTGGTTTGCGGAAGAAAATGCCGATCACTTTTATCACCTTCCTGGTTTCAACTATTGCTATCTCCGGCATTCCATTTTTCTCCGGATTTTTCTCAAAAGATGAAATTCTCTGGTGGTCATTCGGTTCGACTCGCGGGCACTGGTTGCTCTGGGTTCTTGGTGCTGCTGCTGCCGGGATGACAGCATTCTATATGTTCCGTCTGGTCTTTATGACCTTCTTTGGTGAGCAGAAGACCGATGCCAGAGCTAAAGACCATATCCCTGAATCTCCATTTACGATTACTATTCCACTGATGGTCCTTGGTTTCTTTGCTCTCATCGGTGGCTATATCGGTGTTCCGAAAATTCTGGGTGGTGCCAACCGTTTTGACGCATTTCTGGCACCAGTTTTTGAACATGCACAGCACGCCAATGAAATCCATGCGCATGGAACGCATGCAACTGAATATACGCTGATGGCAGTTTCTGTTGCGATTGCTACCGTCGGTATTTTTACTGCGTGGGTGATGTACATCAGAAATCCAGAATTACCAGGGAAGTTTGTTGCCAGATTTGAAGGTGCCCATAGGGTTATTTTCAACAAATGGTATATCGATGAATTATACGAAAATGTATTTGTTATTCCGTGTAAAAGAATCGGAACCTTCTTATGGCGCGGATTCGATGTCAAAGTAGTTGATGGCGTTGTTAATGGTTGTGCTTGGGTTGTTAAGGGAGTTGGAGCAGGTCTCCGTTACACGCAGTCCGGTTATCTGTATAACTACGCGATGGCCATGGTGGTCGGCGTAGTCGTGATCGTCGGCTTCTTTATCTTTTAGTTAATAGTTTAATTGTTCGCCAGCGAATTACGATAGAGCTACAAGGAGCGATTCCACATGGCTGATTACCTTCTCAGTATTATGACTTTCTTCCCGTTGTTGGGGATTCTGGTTCTCCTCTTCATTCCACGGGACAATGGTGGACTGCTTAAAGGGTTTACTCTGGTTGTTTCATTGGCCACCTTTGCAATCAGCTTGCCTCTGGCATTTGATAATGTTTTCACGACGTCAGGTGGAATGCACTATCGTGAATTTTATGAGTGGATAAATATCGGCAATTTTTTCCAGATGAATTATAACCTCGGTGTTGATGGTATCAGCCTCTGGTTGGTTATGCTGACAACCTTTATTGTCCCGATTACGGTTCTCTCTACCTGGAACGCAGTTGATAAGAATATCAAAGGCTTCATGGCAATGCTGTTATTGCTTGAAACTGGCATGCTTGGTGCTTTTATCTCGCTTGACCTGTTCCTGTTCTATATTTTTTGGGAATTGATGCTTATCCCGATGTACTTCCTGATTGGTATCTGGGGTGGTAAAAACCGGATTTATGCCGCCGTTAAATTTTTCATCTATACCGCAGTTGGCTCCCTGTTGATGCTGGTTGCAATTATTTTTGTTTACTATTATGCAGTACAGAGCGGTGCTCCGATGAACGGTTTCGGTATTCAGGAGCTCTATAAGCTGGATCTACCCTATAATGCTCAGTTCTGGCTATTCCTTGCTTTTGGCTTCAGTTTTGCTATCAAAGTGCCGATGTTTCCTCTCCATACCTGGTTGCCCGATGCTCACACTGAAGCACCGACAGCAGGTTCCGTTATTTTGGCAGCAGTTATGTTGAAAATGGGAACTTACGGGTATGTCCGTTTTGCCATGCCACTGTTTCCAGATGCTCTACCAACGTTTATTCCCTATTTAGCATTCTTAAGTGTGGTTGGGATTATATACGGTTCGTTAGTTGCAATGATGCAGGATGATATCAAGAAACTGGTTGCTTACTCATCAGTTGCGCACCTTGGATTCGTTATGCTGGGTGTTTTTGCAATGAACTTGCAAGGGCTTGCTGGCGGCATGATTCAGATGGTCAATCATGGTATTTCCACGGGCGCACTTTTCCTTATTGTTGGATTTCTTTATGAGCGTCGTCATACACGTTTGATTACAGAGTTCGGTGGTGTCGCGACTAAAATGCCAATCTTCGCCACTATTTTTATGATCATCACGTTTTCCTCAATTGGATTGCCTGGTACCAATGGTTTTGTCGGTGAATTTCTTGCACTGATGGGGGCGTTCCAAAGTAGTTTGCGCTGGTATGCTGTGTTTGCAACATCGGGAGTTATTCTTGCGGCAGTCTATATGCTCTGGGTTTATCAACGAGTGATGTTTGGTAAAGTGACAAATCCTGAAAATGAAAAACTCAAGGATCTGTCAGCCCGAGAAATTATTATTATGCTACCACTGCTGTTGTTTGTCTTCTGGATTGGAGTTGCTCCCAATACTTTCTTATCGAAGATGAATCCAGCAATGGAGCAAATCCTTGTGCAGATGAATGATAAGAAGGTCGCGGTTGTTGAAGTACAACAACCGGTTGTGGCTAACGTGCTTGAAATTAAGTCAATTGTTGATTGAATAAACACTGGTTCCGAGGAGCTGTTAGATGGAAAATCTGGTTCAAGAAGCCATCCAGAATGTGAATTTGCAGGCAATTATGCCATCGCTGGTCCTCAGTGGCCTTGCCATGGTGCTGCTGATGATCTCAGTTTTTTCCAAACGTGGGAGTACCACACACGTTGCCTGGCTGAGTATTGTCGCTCTGGTTATTACGGGGCTTGTCACACTAACTGGTTGGAATAATCCGCAAGCCGGATTTGCAGGAAGTGTCCTGTTTGATAACTTTGCGACCTTTTTCAGTATGATCTGTATTGTAGCAGCTGCCTTGACGATCCTGATGTCAGATGACTATCTAAGACGTGAAGGTTATCCCGTCAGTGAATATTATCCACTGATTCTGTTTACAACGGCAGGGGCAATGTGGATGGCATCAGGAACCGATCTGATGACGATCTTCCTCGGATTGGAAGTCTTGTCGGTTTCACTCTATGTTCTTGCTGGATTTTTTAGAAATCAGACCCGCTCGAACGAAGCAGGTCTCAAATACTTCTTCCTTGGTGCTTTCTCCACTGGATTTCTTCTTTATGGAGTTGCTTTACTTTATGGTGTCACCGGGACGACGAAAATTGACGGTATTGCCGCCTATGTTCAGGCAAACCCGGATACTGCACTGAATACAATGTTTATTGCCGGCGGATTATTGTTGTTGGTCGGTTTTTTATTCAAGATTGCGGCCGCACCGTTTCATATGTGGACTCCTGATGTCTATCAGGGAGCACCAACTCCGATTACCGCATTTATGAGTGCTGGGCCTAAAGCTGCTGCTTTTGCAGCATTGATGCGAGTCACTATTATTGGTCTGGACGGTCTTCAGTCAGAACTGACCTCGTTATTTTGGCTTCTTGCCGTTCTAACCATGACAATTGGTAACTTTGTTGCCTTGAGTCAAAAAGACCTTAAGCGCATGCTGGCCTATTCTTCTATTTCCCATGCTGGTTATGCTCTGGTTGGTTTAGTTGCATGGAATGCAATTGGTTTATCAGCAATTTTGTTTTACATGCTTGTATATACCTTCATGAATCTGGGTGCTTTTGCAGTTTTAATCCTGATCGGTAAAAAAGGTGAGGATAACCTGACCCTTGATGGTGTTGCTGGACTTGGCTATAAAAAGCCAATTTTGGGGATAGTGCTTACAATCTTCCTTTTCTCCCTTATGGGGTTACCACCAACGGCTGGGTTTACGGGTAAATTCTATATTTTTGCTGGTGCGATTGAGGCAGGGTATATCTGGTTGGCTATTCTGGGTGTCATGAACTCAGCAGTTTCTCTGTATTACTACCTGCGAGTCATTGTCCAAATGTATTTTAGAGATCCTGAAGAAGACTTTAACTGGGTCACCATCAATGTTCCGACTGCGATTTCAATTGCTGTATCTGTTGTTGGTGTTCTTTACCTTGGATTGTTTCCCAATTCATTGATGAATTTAGCTAAGATGGCTGGATTTTAAAGTAAAAGCGAACAATAATTTAAAGCCCTTCAGCTAGCTGAGGGGTTTTTTTTTGCCTTTTTGAAAATGGAATCGAGTAGACTGCAAAAATGGATTTACAGGGTTATCTGCAAAAAATAGCTGAATTGGGTGAACTTAGAGTCATTAAACCCTGCGTTAACTTCAGATTAGAGTTAGCGGCTTTGTGTCGTCAGGAATTTTCCAAGGAACAGGGTGGTCAGGCTCTATTATTTGAACAGATTATCGATTCTCCATTTCCAGTTGCTGCCAATCTATTTGGCTCTGAACAAAGAGCCAGTATGTTGCTCCATTCAGATTCTCTTGACCATTTTTCCAATCAATTGCAAAAACTGCTGCAACAAAAAACTGGATCAGCAGCAGAACGTCTTCAATTTATCGGCAGCAGTGGATCTTCTATCTCTACTGGACAAACAGAATTACAGTCTGCTGCTGATTTAAAATTGACAGATCTCCCTGCGATACAGAGTTGGTCAAAAGAAGGTGGTCGATACATTAATTTGGCAATGACGTTGACACACCACCTTGAGACTGGCCATAGAAATCTGGGGTTATATCGTGCGCAAATAATTGATTCTGATCATCTGGCCGTTAATTTTGCCCCTGGCTCAGGGGCAGCAGAGCACCTTGCCGTTGCAGCTAAAGTGAAAAAGAAATTGCCGATCAGTTTGATTCTGGGATCAGATCCGGCATTAATATGGCTAGCGGCATCACCATTACCTGCAGGCTGCGATGAGTTTGTCATCCATCAAGCATTATTTAATCAAGAATTAACCTTTACTGCCGGCTACAGTCAGCCGCTGCAAGTTCCAGCGGATGCTGAAATTATCATTGAAGGGCAAATTCAGCCAGGTGAATTTGTGACTGAGGGGCCCTTTGGTAACCATACTGGTCAATATGTCACTCGCTCAGATTGTCCAGTGATGCAGGTCACGGCAATCCGTCACCGTCCTCAGCCAATATTCCCAACAACAGTTGTTGGTCCCCCACCGAGTGAGAATATTAATCTGGCTAAAGCGAATGAAATCCTATTGCGTGAGATGTTGAAGATCGATTATCCACAGATACGTGATTTGCAGATGCCACTGGAAACAATTTTCCATGGCGTTGCTCTATTAGCAATTGAACCGCAGTCAGCTCAAGAGAATAAAGCACTTCTCTATGCACTATGGGAGAAGAGTCCATTGAAACGCTCACGCTTACTGGTTTTGCTCGATGAGGATATTGATTTAAGCTCAGTACCGAACTGTTGGTGGCGGACCATTAATTGTCTACAGAATCAGCGAATTTATCAGAACAATGGACGGACTGCAATTGATGCTACCGGAATAAATCCGGTATCTCTGGTGATGGAAGATCAGCAGACCAACGAGCTTCTACGACAACGGAAGGATGAATAT
>JAOZLQ010000036.1 GCA_029934755.1 Desulfuromusa sp.
GTCTTAGGAACCAGTATCCTATGATGTGGGGGTTCGAGTCCCCCCTCTCGCACCATTCAAATTCAGGCCTTCACGGCTATTTTATAATATTTCACCAAGATATGTATCTCACGTTGAATGTGAATCGATATTTAAAATCAGGAAGGGAAAATGATGAATGTTACTGTTGATGTTCTGAGTCCGATTAAAAAGAAGCTTAATTTTGAGATTGATGCTGATACCGTTGCTGTCGAGCTTGAAAACGCTTACAAGAAAATTGCCAAGACTGCTGATATTAAAGGGTTCCGTAAGGGAAAGGTGCCAAGAAAAATACTGGAACAGCACTACGGACCACGGGCTCAATATGATGCAACTGGACCTTTGATCAATAACAGTCTCTATAAAGCTCTGCTGGATAATAAGATTGAAGCTGTTTCTCAACCAGAAGTTGTTAATTCAGGAGTTGTAGAAGCAGGAAAATCCTTCAAATATGAGGCAGAAGTAGAAATTCGTCCAGAAATCGTTGTGAAAGACTACACTAAGTTAAGTTTGGAGAAGGAAACATTTTCTTTTGATGATCAGGTTGTGGAACAGCAACTTGAGCAAATGGCTAACTCTAAAGTGCAGCTTGATGTGACCAGTCGTAAGAAGGCACGTGATGGGGATACCGTTATTATCGATTTTGAAGGTTTTATTGATGACACTCCTTTTGAAAATGGTGCTGCTAAAGATTTTGAGCTCTCTCTCGGATCCAATAGTTTTATCCCGGGTTTTGAAACACAGGTGGTAGGAATGAAGCGCGAACAGGAAAAAGAAATTGAAGTTACTTTTCCTGATGGATATGGGTCTAAGGATTTGGCGGGAAAACCGGCAATTTTTAAAGTGCTTTTGAAGGAAATCAAGGAAAAAAATATTCCTCAGATCGATGATGCTTTAGCTAAAGAATTTGAAGCGGATAGCCTGGATGAACTCAAAGAGCGGATCAAAGAAGATTCTATCACTCAGGAAAATCAGCGGATTGATGCTCAATTGCAAGAAACTTTGATGAATGCCTTGATCACTAACAACCCCTTTGATGTTCCTGAGGGAATGATTGAAAATCAGCTTCATCATCTCAAGGATAACTTTACTCAAAAACTTAAAGCTCAGGGGATGACCCTGGAAATGCTCGGGATGAATGATGAAACCTTTGCAACGACATATCGGGATATGGCAATGCAACAGGTTAAAGGTGAGATAATTCTGGATACAATCGCCGATCAAGAAAAAATTATTGTTGAGGAAGACGTTCTCGAAGCGAAGATGCAATCGTTTGCTGATGAGAGTGACATCCCTTTGGATCAGGTGAAAAAATATTTTGAAAATGAACAAACAATGGCAGGACTGAAAGGGCAAATTTTACAGGAAAAGATAACCAAATATTTGCTCGATCAGGCAGTCATTACTGAAGTTGAACCAAAACAGCCTGAGCAGGCTGCTGATAGTAGTGAAAAAAAGGAGTCCTGATATGAGTCTTGTGCCAATGGTTGTTGAAGATAGCGGACGCGGCGAACGCGCTTATGATATTTACTCGCGTCTGCTGAAAGACCGGATCATCTTCCTTGGGGGAGAGATTGAAGACCATATGGCTAATCTGATTATTGCTCAATTGTTGTTTCTTGAATCGGAAGATCCAGATCGAGATATTCACCTCTACATCAATTCTCCTGGAGGGGTTGTCACTGCCGGCATGGCAATCTATGATACAATGCAGTATTTGAAAGCCCCAGTTTCAACGATTTGTGTTGGTCAGGCAGCCAGCATGGGGGCGATACTTCTTACTGCTGGTGCAGCTGGAAAGCGATTTGCTTTGCCAAATGCCCGAATTATGATTCATCAACCTTTGGGTGGTTTTCAGGGCCAAGCAACAGATATCAGCATTCATGCAAAAGAAATTTTGCGCATGCGTGAATCTCTCAATGGAATTCTGGCAATGCATACAGGGCAGAAACTGGAGAAAATTACGCTGGATACTGAGCGTGATTTCTTCATGGATAGCAAAACAGCACGTAGCTATGGTATTATTGATTCAATTGTCGAAAGAAAACTTAATATTGTATAGCACGGAGGTATAGCACGTGAGTCCAAAGGATGAAAACAGTCAGTTGACCTGTTCTTTTTGTGGTAAGTCTCAGGATGAAGTTAAAAAACTGATTGCAGGGCCAACCGTTTATATTTGTGATGAGTGTATTGAACTCTGTAACGACATTATTGATGAAGAAGCAAAGCTTGATCAAACCTCTGATTCTGAATCAAAACAGCTCCCAAAACCGGTTGAAATTAAGGATATTCTAGATGAATATGTGATCGGTCAGGAGCGGGCAAAAAAAGTCTTGGCCGTCGCTGTTTATAATCATTATAAGCGGGTTGAATCTATTGATAAGCATGATGACGTAGAGATTCAAAAAAGTAATATTCTATTATTAGGCCCAACCGGTAGCGGTAAAACTCTGCTGGCTCAAACTCTGGCCAAAGTTCTGGATGTCCCGTTTACCATTGCTGATGCAACTAATTTAACCGAAGCCGGCTATGTTGGTGAAGATGTAGAGAATATTATTCTCAGCTTACTGCAAGCTGCTGATTATGATCTGGAAAAGGCTCAAAAGGGTATTATTTATATTGATGAAGTGGATAAAATTGCCCGAAAGTCAGAGTCTCCATCTATCACACGGGATGTCTCTGGAGAAGGAGTACAACAGGCTCTTTTAAAAATCATTGAAGGAACGACTGCGAGTGTGCCACCCAAAGGGGGGCGAAAGCATCCACAGCAAGAGTTCCTTAAAGTTGACACGACAAATATCTTGTTTATTTGCGGTGGAGCTTTCTCGGGTTTGGAGAAAATTGTCAATAAGCGGATCAGTACCAAAAGCATGGGTTTCGGTGCTGAGGTTCGTTCTATTAAGGAAGAAGACCTTGGCCAGTTGCTTGGTAAAGTTCAACCTACGGATCTTCTTAAGTTTGGTTTGATTCCCGAGTTTGTTGGGCGAATGCCAGTTATTGCGACACTTGGTGAATTGGATGAAGAGGCTCTTATTCAGATTCTTCACGAACCTAAAAATGCGTTGATAAAACAATATCAACGTCTTTTTGAGATGGAGAATGTTCACCTGAAGTTTACTGATAGTGCATTGGTTGCTATTGCCAAGGAAGCTTTGGAACGCAAGACCGGTGCACGGGGACTCAGATCTATTTTAGAAAATGCCATGCTTGATGTTATGTATGATATTCCGTCTCAAGATCGGGTTAAGGAAGTTGTCTTAAACGAAGACGTCATTGCCAAAGGTGTGAAGCCAATCGTTCTTTATGATATTGCTGAAAGTGCCTAGATCCACACGGCATCGTTAATTTTTTAGGAGCGTAGATTTGTCTTTGGACAGTACGCTCCTTTTTCTTTGTAGGGCTAAAGTTTATGTCAGACTCTGTAGAGCAAACTTCAATATTAACATCGCGTCTCTTGCCTCTGTTACCATTGAGAGATATTGTTATCTTCCCATATATGGTTGCACCATTATTTGTTGGCAGGGCTCACTCCATTGGTGCTCTTGAGAGTGCTTCTGAGGATGATAAAATGATCTTTTTGGTAAGCCAGAAAGATCCTAAAGTTGATACCCCGGAAGAAAATGATCTCTATCAAGTAGGTACGGTTGGAAAGGTGGTGCAACTACTCAAACTGCCCGATGGGACGGTCAAGGTCCTGGTTGAAGGTTGCTGGCGTGGTCAGATGCATTCATTTGTCCAGACCGACACTCTGCTTCAGGCTGTGGTTGAGCCATTAGAGGAAGCAATGGCAGACTCTTCGGAGGTCGAGGCTGTTATTCGGGCAATTAAATCTAGTTTTGAGGTGTATATCGGATTAAGTAAAAAAGTTCCGGCTGAAGTCAGCACCGCAATTGCTGGAATTGATGATCCCTCCCGTTTGGCCGATACTGTTGCTGGGCATCTTCAGGTTCCAATGGCTGATAAGCAAGAAATGCTTGAATTTGTGGATCCTTCTTTGCGGCTAGAGCATATTTTGGTTTTGCTTGAGCAAGAAATTGAAATATTGCAAGCTGAGGGAAGAATACGCAGTCGGGTCAAAAGTCAAATGGAGCGCAGTCAAAAAGAGTACTACCTGAATGAACAGATGAGGGCTATCCAGAAAGAACTCGGCGGCCAAGATGAGTTTAAGCAGGAAATTCTTCAGTTTGAAGAGCAGATAAAGAAAAAAAGAATGTCCAAGGAGGCAACTGAAAAAGCTCGTGCAGAATTGCGCAAGTTGAAAATGATGTCGCCTATGTCAGCAGAAGCAACGGTAGTGCGAAACTATATCGAGTGGCTATTGTTGCTACCGTGGCAAAAAGGGACCAAGGATCGACATGATATTTTAAAGGCAGAGGCAATCCTTGAAGCTGATCATTATGGTCTGAAAAAAGTTAAAGAACGGGTGCTGGAATATCTGGCTGTTCAGGCATTGGTGAAACAGATTAAAGGGCCTATTTTATGTCTTGTTGGCCCACCAGGTGTTGGTAAAACATCTTTAGGCCAATCAATTGCTAAGGCACTGCAAAGAAAATTTGTGCGGATCTCTCTAGGCGGGGTGCGAGATGAAGCTGAAATTCGTGGTCATCGGCGAACTTATATCGGAGCCATGCCGGGTAAGATTATCCAAGGGATACGTAAGTCTGGAGTGAAAAACCCCGTCTTTATGTTGGATGAAATTGATAAAATGAGTACCGATTTCCGTGGTGATCCTTCATCCGCCCTTCTTGAAGTTCTTGACCCGGAACAGAATAATAGCTTTGTAGATCACTTTCTTGATGTTGATTATGATTTGTCTCAGGTTCTGTTTATCGCAACAGCAAATAATCTTCAGGCAATTCCTCGACCATTGCATGATCGTTTGGAAATTATCAGGATTGAAGGATATTCCGAAGAAGAAAAAATGCATATAGCACGTCGTTATCTACTGGATAAACAGATTAAGTCTCATGGTTTGGGTAATAATGAAATCCTCTTTTCTGATAGATCAATTTATGAAATTATCCGACATTATACGCGTGAATCAGGTGTTCGTAGTCTGGATAGAAATATCGCAACAGTTATGCGGAAACTTGCTAAGAAAGTGTTGCTAGAGGGTAATAATAAGAATTTTAAAATTGGTGAAAGACAAATCCAGAAGTATCTTGGTGTTGAACAATACCAGTATGGTGTTCGTGAAGAGACTGATCAGATTGGTATGGCGACTGGTTTGGCGTGGACTGAAACTGGTGGTGAATTGCTAACGATTGAAGTGACAATTTTGCCAGGTCAGGGAAAGTTGATGATAACGGGTCAACTGGGTGAAGTGATGCAGGAGTCTGCTCAGGCAGCGATGAGCTATATACGTTCCCGCTGGCAAGAGCTAAATCTTGAAAAAGATTTTTATTCTAAACTGGATGTCCATATTCATGTTCCTGAAGGTGCTGTGCCAAAGGATGGCCCTTCTGCTGGAATTACCATAGCGACCGCACTAGCATCAGCTTTGACTGGACATCCAGTCAAAAAAGATCTGGCCATGACCGGGGAAGTGACTTTGCGAGGGCGTGTGTTGGCTATTGGGGGATTAAAAGAAAAGTTACTTGCTGCACGAAGGGGTGGCATTACAAAAGTTTTGATCCCAATAGAGAATAAAAAAAACCTGATAGAGCTTTCCCCACTTTTATTGAAATCTCTTACAATTGAAGCTGTTTCTCATGTGGATCAGGTTCTTGAAATTGCATTAACTCCCGTTGAAAAAGTAACATCGGATCAGTCCAGTCTTTAAACTGGTTTTTATTACCCGAAAGCCCGGTAAATGGGGAAAAACAGCTTGACAGTTTTTTCGATAACCTGATATATATTAACGCGTTTTCGCGTAGAAAAATTAACTTAAAACTTATGAGGAGGTTTCCTGTGACTAAAGCAGATCTGGTCAATGCAATGGCAGAAAAGGCGGGGCTAAGTAAAACTGATGCAGAAGGTGCACTTAAGGCATTCACCGAAGCAGTAACTGACGCTCTGAAGGCAGGGGAAAAAGTTGCTATGGTAGGTTTTGGAACATTTAGTGTAGGTGACCGTGCTGCTCGTACTGGTCAGAATCCCCAAACTGGAGAAAAAATTCAGATTGCTGCTGCTAAAGTACCAAAATTCAAAGCTGGTAAAGCATTGAAAGAAGCCGTCAACTAATATACACGATATATATAATTTAGAAATTTAGTATTCAGAAGTAGGAAGTAGAGAGCTGTCCATCTTCAAACCCCACTTGGGCGCTTGTTTACTTCCTATTTCTATCTGCGGGACTGTAGTAGAATTGTTTAGAGTGTGTTCTCTACAGTAAAAAAAGTTTAAAAGGGGGTGTAGCTCAGTTGGTTAGAGCGCTAGCCTGTCACGCTAGAAGTCGCGAGTTCAAGTCTCGTCACTCCCGCCATTTTAGTATTTTAGAACAAGTTTCAGGGCGAATAGCTCAGCTGGGAGAGCGCCTGCCTTACAAGCAGGATGTCGGGGGTTCGAGCCCCTCTTCGCCCACCATTTTTATGGGGTTGTAGTAGAGCTGGTTAGAGAGCTTTCTCTACAGTATAAAAAAGTTCAAAAAGGGGGTGTAGCTCAGTTGGTTAGAGCGCTAGCCTGTCACGCTAGAAGTCGCGAGTTCAAGTCTCGTCACTCCCGCCATACATCAAAAAAGGTTTCCGCTTGTTAAGTGGGAACCTTTTTTGATTTTTTTTTGCGCTTAAAAATCGAGATACTGCCTGATAATCTGAATATTATCCCAGATAAAACATCCGTAACTTAATTCAAGAGAAGAGATAGTTCCTTAATCGGTGTTGAAAGGTACGAGTTTGGAAATTATAGTTCCAGAACGAGCTTCTTGAATGCCTCAGTTGGTGATCGGTCTGAGATGAGAGCAGAAATTATGGCAACACCATGAATACCTGTTTGCAGGGTTTCCTTCATGTTGTTCGTTTTGATTCCCCCAAGAGCATAGACAGGAATTTTGCAAGTATCACAAATATCGTGTAATGACTCAATCCCCACTGGATTACCGTAGGCAGCTTTAGAGGGAGTAAAATAAATAGGGCCGTAGGTGATGAAATCTGCTCCTTGATTTTGTGCTGATTTAACTTCGGTTGCAGAATGGGTGGAAGCCCCGATAAGGTAACTCGACCCAAGGATCTTTCGGGCAACCTTTATTGGTAGGGAGTGGCCGCCAAGATGAACTCCATCTGCACCAACAGCTTGGGCCAGGTCGATACGATCGTTGATCAGCAGGAGGCTTTTGTGTCGGTGGCACAGGGCGCGAAGTTCCTTCGCCAAAGGATAAAGTTCTGCTGCCGAAAGATCTTTTTCCCGCAGCTGAATCATTTTTACTCCCGCCTGTAATAATTCTTCAAGAACCTCCAGTAAATGACGGCCTTTTTGTATCTGATGCCTGTCTGTTATTAAGTATAAATTTGGCAGTGATTGAGTCATAGCGTACTCTCAAATGATTATAAAAGGATAAGTCCTCAGCCCGCTTTGTTCAGAAATGCACTATCCCAATCTTTCCAGACAGCTTCATATCCCTGAGATTTTAAAAAGTTCTCTACTTCAGTAGGGGAACGTTGATCGCTAATGGTGAATTGTTCAGCATCATGATCTTCTTCGCCATAACCGCCTGGGGAAGTACATGAACCTGCACTCATTTGGGTGATGCCCAGTGGCAGCAGATTGTTTCGTAGCTCAGCACTTTCACGAGTTGAAAGTACCAATCCTGCATCGGGTATCAACAAGCGCAGTGCGCAAATAAATTGGGTGAGTTGTCGATCATCGATGATACTATTTGGCTGAAATCCCCCCTCTGCAGGACAAAGGCGAGGAAAAGAGAGAGATACTTGAGTACGCCAAAACTTTCGCGCTAGATATAGGGCATGGAGTCCGCTGTAAAAGACATCACTCAAACAATTTCCTAGCCCAAGCAATGAACCAATGCCAATCCTGCGTAATCCTGCAATGCCAGCTCTTTCAGGGGCTTCCAGGCGATAGTGATAGTCACTCTTGGGCCCGTAGGGGTGAAGTTGACGATAAAGATCAAGATCGTAGGTTTCCTGATATACGGTTAATCCATCGACACCGGCGGCAACCATGCGTTGATAACCATCTGTATCCATAGGAAAGACTTCGATAGAAACAGAACCGCAGTATTTTTTTATGATTTTGACGGCTTCTTCGAGATAACCGATCCCAGCAACCTTTGGCGCTTCACCGGTTAATAGCAACATGTGCCGGAACCCTTGACTGCGGAGGATTTTTGCTTCTCTTTCTATTTCTTGCAGTGACAGAGTTTTACGCGGGAAATGGTTGTCAGCACTGAACCCACAATATTTACAGCCATTAAAGCACTCATTGGACAAATAGAGGGGGGCATAGAGGAGGATGATTCGGCCAAATCTCTGGCTGGTGATACGATGTGCACGCTCCGCCATTAGTTCTAATTGGCTATCGGTGATATTGGGAGAGAGTAGCCGGGAAAATTCGTCAATACCCAAACGCTGTTGCTGCAGTGCCAGATCAATCTGTTCTGGCTTCGTGTTTGTAATTTTTTGTAGTATTTCTGTTTGTGGATATAGATCAAGCTGTTGTTGGAAACTCATCATTCATTCCTTAAAAATCCGGTCAATGGACTTGATGCTTCGGCCTGCTGGCGCTGCGTACCAAGCCCTGCCAAATAGGCTTCACGTCCGGCTTCAACCCCTTTGCGAAAGGCTTGAGCCATCGCGGCAGGATTTGGCGTGTCAGCAAGTGCTGTATTGACCAGAACAGCATCAGCACCCATCTCCATCGCTTCTGCCGCATGGGATGGTGCACCTAGACCCGCATCAACGATAACCGGAATACTTGACTGTTCGATAATAATAGCAATAAGGTCGCGGGTTCGTACTCCTCGATTGGTACCAATCGGGGCTCCTAATGGCATGACCGTTGCGGTACCAGCTTCCTCCAGATGTTTGGCTAAAACCGGGTCAGCAGGCATATATGGAAGAACCACAAAACCATCTTTGACCAGGATTTCTGCAGCTTTGAGAGTCTCAATCGGATCTGGAAGCAGGTAGTAAGGGTCCGGAGTCACTTCAAGTTTTATCCATGGTTCACATCCTGCGGCGCGAGCCAGTCGAGCCAAACGAACAGCCTCTTCAGCATCACGAGCACCGCTGGTATTTGGCAGCAATAAATAACGCTCAGAATCAATATGTGACAATAGAGAATCTTCCGGATTGTCAATATCGACACGACGTAGCGCGACAGTGACAATTTCGCTGCCCGAATGTTCCATTGCTGCGACCATTGCTTGATTTGATGCAAATTTACCAGTGCCGACCAGTAACCGGGAATTAAATTGACGTCCGGCAATCATTAATTGATCCATAGTTTTTCCTTTATGAATTTAACCACCACCAACAAATTGAACAAGCTCGATGGTATCATCAGATTTAAGTTCTGTGCTGTTATGCTCATCCGGTGAAAGAATATGACGGTTTAACTCAACGACCACTCGTTCAGGGGACAAGTCTAATTGCTGTAAGAGGTGCAGAACCGTAAGAGGCTCTTGGTATTCTTTTGTTTTACCGTTAATTATGAGTTGCATGTATATTCATTCTGGCAATTTGTTTAATAGTAGACGCAACACAGCGTTGGCTTGATGATGCGCCGCGATGCCAACACGAGGTGCCATCAATCCACACCCTGGTTCGGCCGCAGTGATGCCATCACCACACAAATAAAAATGTTCCGCTATCCTGGTTGTCCTGATGCTGTTTGAACTTTCGTAGCCAGCAATCCCGGATGCTGCAACCAGGAATTTATCTGGAAAATGGCTAAGAAAATAGTTTGTCAACATGGCTTTTTGATCTGCGGCATCAAAAGCCTCAACAAGAATATCCACCGCGCCAAAAAGTTCTACAATATTTTCTGGGGATACTTTTAGATTGAAAATATTTATTTTAATCCCAGGATTTATCCGTTTTAGGTTATCACGTAATGCAATAACTTTAGGTGTCCCAATTTGATCTATGAAATATTGTTGTCGATTCAGATTTGATGGTTCAACAACATCGAAATCGGCAATATTAATCTGTCCAACTCCAACCCTAGCCAGAGCAATAGCGACATGAGAACCAAGTCCTCCAGCGCCAGCTATTCCAACGCAACCGCGCTTGATTTTTTCATGCACCCCGGGAGTGTGGCGTGCCATCATCAGACTTTCCAATTCTTCTGCCGAAGGTTGTTCCCCCCGCTTGATCATGACAACGTGATCACCTTCTTTGAGCTCTAAATCAACGCTAGCAGGATGGCCATTAACGATCAGGATATCCGCATCACATTGTTTTTTGTCGCGCAGGGTATATAGTCGGCTGCCGATTTGTATTTTTAATGGATTTTCATTTAGATAGATCAGCATAACTCTTATGATTAAATAAAAAAACCGCCATAAGGCGGCTGCCGATAGTTACTATCGGTAATTATTGCCGCTTCCCTACGCCGGTATCAACCGGATCAGGTTCCAAGGGTTGTTCCAAAAAAAGTGGAACTCTCAGTAACTAAGACGCCCCTAGCGTGTCATTCAGATATGCTGAAATTAACAGTCTGACAATATGAAAGTCAACTGGTAAGCAGAAAATATTGATCTTAATGTTTGATCTTTACTATCTCTTTCGCATAGGATGCGCGCCAGAGTAAAATTTGTTGCAAAGGGAGAACCTATGTCTATTTCAGAACGTTATCGCCAGCTTTTGGAGCAGATAGATCGAGAATCAGATCATCTTTATGAAATTCTGCCTGAGAATACAGCCAGTACGTTGCGATTGGTCGATATTGTTACAGAGGAATTACAGGATTGGGTCGATTCGGTTGGTGAAATTCCGCAATTACAACTTGAGACTAAGCTTTCACCGGTTCTATTGAAAGCCCACGGTGATCTTGACAGGGCGAGAGTCTTACTGGAAAAAGATGAACATCAGCAGGCCGGAGAAAAAATCTGGGCATTAGAACAGGGCCTCTATCGACTTTTGAACGATCTATAAACCTTGTTTACGTCAGGATGAATTACGATGGAAAAAGAACAAGAACTAAAACTTGAAATTCAAATGAACGACGATGTTGCAACTGGACAGTATATCAATATGGCAGTTGTGAATCATAACGACAGTGAATTTGTTATTGATTGTATCTATGTCCAGCCACAGGCACCAAAGGCGCGGGTCCAATCCCGTTTAATTACGTCACCACGCCATGCTAAGCGCCTATTATTAGCCTTGCAAAGCAATATCGACAGTTATGAGAAAAAGCATGGTGCTATTAACCTGATTGAAATGGGTAGTAATAAATTAAACAGTTAACCCCAATAACTCAGGCTGAATATTTTAGCTTTGCGCTAGTTTGTCATGTGCTTTGGTCAACATCTCTACGGTTGTTTCCCAATCGACACATTTATCGGTGATTGAAACCCCGTATTTTAATTGATCAAGGTCTTCCGGGATGCTTTGATTTCCGGCATTCAGATTACTTTCAATCATGACTCCGGCAATCGAACCGGGGTTAGCTATCCGTTGATTAACGATATTTTCCAGAACTTCACCTTGCCGGTTATGATCTTTATATGAGTTGGCATGACTACAATCAATCATAATAGCTGAGGGTAGCTGCTTGCTGTTTAATAGCTCGACAGCTTTATTGACATCTTCAGGGTAATAGTTTGGTGCTTTGTCGCCGCCACGTAAAACTAGGTGGATATCTGGATTTCCCGAGGTGTGAACAATAGAGGAACGACCCTCGTAATTGATGCCAAGGAAACTATGCTCACGACAGGATGCAGACATCGCATCTAAAGCAATTTTTAGCCCACCGTCAGTACCATTTTTAAAACCGACCGGGAAAGAAAGGCCACTGGCCATTTCTCGGTGGGTTTGTGACTCAGTTGTTCGTGCCCCTATGGCCCCCCAACTGATCATGTCAGATAAATATTGTGGTGTGATCGGATCCAGCATTTCACTGGCTATTGGCAATCGCATCTCAGTTATAGTGCAGAAAAGCTGGCGTGCAGCTCCTAGCCCTTTAGATATTTGGTGGCTACCATCCATATCGGGATCATTGATTAATCCTTTCCAGCCAACAGTCGTGCGTGGTTTTTCAAAGTAGACACGCATGATGATGAAAAGTTGATCCTGTAATTCATCGGCCAGTTTGACCAAGCGCTGAGCGTATTCTATTGCGGCTATAGGATCATGGATAGAGCAGGGACCAACGACTACAAGCATTCGCTTGTCTTCTCTATGGAGTATCGATTTGATGGTGTTGCGAGTTTCGTTGACAAATGTTGCTCCTGGAAGTGGCAAGGGAAAGACTTGTTTTAAGTCCTGTGGCGCTATTATTGGTGAGACTTCCAGAACATTAAGATTATTGGTCTGAACCATTGTGTTGACCTCATTTTGTGGGTTTATACTGATTTGGGAAATATTCTAGAGCAACTTAACTGGTTTTTCAGACTAAGTCAAAATCAACTGCTATCAATGGGTTTGAGGGAATCGTTTGACACAGTTTCATCCATTCGGTATAAAAGCTCAGAATTACAGCAATTTCCGTAATATAGTGAGGTGTCATAAATATGAGTGTTTTGATTGTTGCGATTGCCAGAATTATTGATTTGGCATTTAATATTTATATTTTTATTGTTGTTGCCAGAGCGTTGGTTTCTTGGGTCAATCCTGATCCCTATAATTCTATTGTCCGTTTTCTGCACAGTGCCACCGACCCAGTTCTGTATCGTTTGCGCCGACTCATCCCTTTTTTGCAGGCTGGGGCTTTTGATTTGTCACCGGTAGCACTTTTAATCCTTCTTTCTGTTTTGCAGCAGCTTATCGTCTCGTTTTTGTATCAATTAGCCCATTGATTAAACTTTAGAGGGATAAACAATGCGGATTACTCCGATAGAAATTCAGCAACATCAGTTTAAAACCCGCATCTTTGGTTATGATACATCTGCAGTGGATAGTTTTCTTGAAATGCTGGCTGATGAACTTGAGCGGTTGTATAAACAGAATAATGAGTTGAAAGAGTCTCTGGCCAGAACTCGGATAACCCTTGAACAGATGCGTGATCGCGAGAAAACTTTGCAGGAAACACTGATGACTGCTCATCAGGTGACGGAAGAATTAAAAATGAACGCCCGGAAAGAAGCTGAAATTGTGGTGGCAGAGGCTCATCTTGAAGGTGAACGAGTTATTCGTGATGCCAGTGAACGACGGGTGAAACTTGTTGGTGAAATTCAGGATATGAGGCGTCAGAAGATCTCTTTTGAAGGTGGTCTACGGGCACTAATAGAAAATCATTTAAAGCTTATGGATTTAGATGCGCTGCAGATTGAAGAAGATGATTATCAGGCTCGATTGATGGACCCCTTGATTGGTGATGATGATATCGATGATCCGCTTAACTTTCCTTGATATCCTATTTTTCGACAGTCTGAACTTATCTACAACTATACGCCTCAGTACTTAAAATGCTGGGGCGTTTAGTTTTAAAGGCAAATTAGTATTCTGAAATTAAGTCGGCGGCTTATATGCTGGAGCGTTTTTTTAACTCCAACTCCAGGAGATGTTTTTTTGCTGGATTCGACCGGCATCTAGCAATCAATTGTTTCAATACGTGGTGGTGTACTTTTGGTAACCAGAGAGTAAACCAGATGTCTGGGGTCTTTACATTATTCAGAATCGCCAACCGTAGGTTTGGGCGTTGATTCCAACGACTATGTCGAGCAACCATCGATATCGTCTCAGCGCTGGCTGTTGCTCCACGTATAAATTGATAAATAGATGCTTCTTTGAGGCGAGAACTATCAAGACATACCTCAAAAAATTGTGGGTGGCCTTCTTTCATTAACTCCGCAACAATGTTGGTTGTCCCTCGACGGGCTAAAGTGATTTTATTGCCGAGAGGTGTGGTAGGAAGTCTCTGTATTATGGCACGTTCTGCTGCTAATTTCTGATCAGGAGTCACTCCAGGCAAATAGCATAGGTCGATGAGTTCAAATAGCCGCAATTGCGGGAGTAGATTACGTATCAAAGTTCCTGATGTTGCAGGATTTTTAGCTAGAGCAAGAATGAGCCGATGATTGAGTATGTGTTTGTGCTTTTTGTGAATTGTGTTAACTAGGTCTTCAGTTAGATCGCTGCGTTTCAATAAAACCAGTAAATGATCTTCATTTATATAGGGATTTTTTAGCAGAGCTTCTAGAAAATCGTTATCAGGATCCAATAGTAATTGGAAGAGTTTTTCTTCTCTTGCAGTTAAAGCTAGCTGGAGCTTTTTTACATAGTTTGGATTGAAATCTGTTATTTGTTTGTCCATTGGGTTTTCAAACCGCAACTATTTTATTTTTCAAAATAAGCAGTTTGAAGGACATTTCGGCTTTGTTGACAATGGTTTGGACTTCAATAGAGTGCTGTTCCAGATCTTCAAGTTGACCTTGAATATAAAGAATACTGACTAACCGGTCTTGCACCATTAAGGGAGTGACCAAAGCACTGATCGGAGGCTGCGAATCAAAAAAGTCTATTATTTTGCGATTTTGTAATGAATCGGTTACTGGTCCCAAGTATTGAGAATGGCTTGTCGCTATTTGATTGAAAATGGAATTTTCGTGGATCGGAATGCTGATTTGTTCAAAATCGTGAGGTCTATTGTTGCTAGTAGCCAGCCAGCCAGCGGCCATATTATCGCGAACCAACAATAAGGCACAATGAGGGAAGTCTTCTTTTAGATAATTTATAATGGCACAAGCAATATCATCGCGTTTCTTTGCGTTGGCCAATTGTTGTAGCAAGTCATTTGAATTTACCTTTGTGAAAGATGCTTTACTATCAAAGTAGTTTTGATCAGTTGGCTCTTTACCCGCATAATCTTCATCTCCCAGTAATGGCCATGGCTTATTACTTTCAAATTGTGCGTCATCTTTCGGTTTTTCAACTGCTTCCGCTGCTGTTTTTTCTTCTAACATCATGTTGGATGTTTTCTTCTGAGCCGCCATCATTCTCCGATTCATTTGACTTGCCAGTGTTTCAAAACGTGGAGAAAGGATCATCCCGTAATATTGTTTAAGAGCCTGCATTAGGCGGATTTCCGGGATCGCCAGGGGGATAATAATATGATCCAGTTGAAAGGACAGTTCATCAATATTTG
>JAOZLQ010000037.1 GCA_029934755.1 Desulfuromusa sp.
CGGACTCTCCATCTCTGCGGCTCTCCGTTAAAAATAGTTTTTCTTGGTGTCCTTGGCGTCTTGGTGGCTATCTTTGTGTTAAAGGTTTCTGCCACTTAATAAAAAAGCCCGGCTGTTTCCAGCCGGGCCAAAGAACATTTCAAAGATTTACTTGAAGACTAGAAGTTGTAACCAAATCCTACGTAACCGTAGTAAGCGGTTCCATCTTCGTCACCGTAAACATACTCTTCACCCATGTCAAAAATATCATAAGTGAAAGAAGCAGTTGTGTAGAAAGCTTCGGTGAAGTTGTAGGTACCACCAGCGGTCAATTGATACTGTTCGTAAGAAAGATCGGAATAAGTATCGACCAGATTGTTTTGATCGGCAGTGTCATAGGCATCGCCAGTATCAACGGCACCACCTCTTATAAGAACATTGTCTAAAGCCATACGATCAACAAAGGACCAGTCCCAAGTATCTTCAGCTTTGTTATAAAGAATACTTGCGGTGAGCTTGAGTTTTTCTGTGGCCTGGAAATCTCCAGACAATGAAAGGGTGTGAACACTTGATTCATACTCAGCAATATCACAAATAGAACCAACGAGAGCTTCTCCTGGTGCTAGCAACGCAGACTGCGTCGCTGAAACGGCATTCGCTCAGCCATGGTACCAGCCGACACATGCACGGTTTTCAGTGTCTTGTTTGCTGAATGTGTAGGCCATAGTGAGATTGACATTACTGTTTGGTGCATACCAGAAACTCACACCGGGGACAAAAGTTGTTTGTTTATACTCTACATCGTCATTTTCTTCATAACGAACCCGGGTAAAGAAGGTTGCTGCAGTGTTGCTGCTTGGTGTCCAAGTTGCGTTCAACTTGGCTTCATGGACAGCATCGGGTTGGTTGGTCGCATCCATAGTACGCTCAGGATAGACAGCGTCCCAGTATAAAGATCCTGCCGGGATAATTGCATAGTATAACCCAGAGTCGAGAGGATCTGCAGTGCCGGTGTCCTGATAAATACCTGTCGCATGGTCTGCGCCAAAAGGATCATCGATATCTTGATACAGATAGCTTAGACGACCAGAAAGATTGCTGTTAAGTCGACTTTTAATTGATGCTTTGAAGCTATGGGTTTCAGTTTCACCCAACTCGGCTTCTTCGCGCTCAATGTTTTCATACTCATATCCAAGGCGTAAAGTTGTTGCCTTAGCTAAACGATAAACGGCATCAATGCCGAATTCAGTAACTTCACGTTCCTCAGCTGAAACCCATTCATCATATTCGCTGGTAATAGCTGTTGACGCTGGGTTTGCTGCAATGAAGGCCGCTCTGTCAGCAAAATGGAGCTCATTGCTGCTTGCCTCAATTTCATAAGTTGATGCGCGTACTGAAAAACGCCAGTTATCGCCAAATTTTGTTGTAGCTTTGGCTCCAAAGGATTCCAGTTCTGTTTTCAGGGTTGTTCCATGCTCCAATGTGTAGCTGGCATCAGTCACGTCATCTTTTGAACTTTCGACATCTGATTTAACATAGCTACCAGTGACACTGGTGCTGTTGGCAAAATCAGCCCGGATTCTTAAGGTATGGGTATCCTTTTCTGAATCGGGTGTTTTTGCATACTCAAGATCATCGCCATTATACAATAATTGATTATTGCCATTGGCAGCATAGTAACGACCAGGTGCGGTTGCATCTTCAGTGAAGTCACGGGTCAGATATTCATATTCAACGGTGACGGGTCCAAATTTGCCAGTGGCACCAAAGGTAAGGTCTTCAGTTCGCTCATCAATGTCTTTACCCTCTGCACTAACGTGACAGCTGGAACATTTAGATAAACCGATAGCTTGTTCCATTCCTTCGCGAGTTTCAATGCGCATTCCTGCGTGGAAGGTAATGTTTGGTAGTGCAGGTATTGCCAGTTCAACTTCATTTTCAAACTCGCGACGGGTTACGATATAATCGTTATTTAATTCCTGTGTATATGCAACTTGTGGGTCATATCCCACGATGGGATTTGCCCCACCAATTGTTGCGGCACCTGTATTGACAAAAATTAAATCGGTTGTAACTGATGGTTGCCCACCCCCAAGATCACCAGCTAAGGTTGCGCCCATTTGATCTAGAGTTTCATGATCTTTCCAGTGCTCAAGAACTTGATAATCAAATTTAAATTTGAATATACGGTTGGAATCAACCTCTAGACTGATATCTTGATCACGTGGACCAGCGATATCAGCTTCAAAACCAAATGCGGTATTTTCAGAAATGGTTTCTAAGGAAACCTTCGGCGCAAAACTGAAGCCTTCCTCTGATCTGGTATTTACATATTCATTGACGCGTGCAGGGTTGTCATCTGTATCCATACCCGAAATGCCGATCTCCACATGGCCGCTGGTTTCTGTATCAGCAGCAGTTGCCAAGGTGGTGGTCGTTATTAAGGTCAGGATGGACAGCAATGCAAGCAGCCAGTAATGGCGTTGCTTCATTTTAACCTCCTAAAGTTAACGGGTCAGGCCTCCGCCAGTGAGTGGCTGAGACGCATGATCACTACCATGAACAACTTTGTGGCAGGTTGTACATTTGGTGCCAAATGACATTTGGAAACCTTCACCAGCGTGGCTTGTATCTGGGTTTGCCGCTGCTACTGCTGGATCGGTACTGCTGGCCCGAAGAATATGGAAATGACCTTCATGGCACTGT
Organism: Desulfuromusa sp.; assembly: GCA_029934755.1. Taxonomy (GTDB): domain Bacteria; phylum Desulfobacterota; class Desulfuromonadia; order Desulfuromonadales; family Geopsychrobacteraceae; genus Desulfuromusa. The sequence continues at coordinate 2,686 of JAOZLQ010000037.1, forward strand.
AAGCAGACAAATGGCTCATTTTGGACCAGCATGTTGTTGGCAACTGAACCATGTGGATCGTGGCAGATCGTGCAGTCGTCTTCAACAGGGGCGTGACCGAATACAAATGGACCCTGATAGCGAGTGTGGCAGTCGAGGCACAGATCGTTGGTGCGCTCGTGGGTATTCAAATCACCGTGTGGATTGTGGCAGTCACCGCAGCTCATCTTGCCTTCTTTGATCGGGTGATGAGATGGAAAACTTGACTTTGCCAGCATTTCCTGGTGACAGGAATAGCATAGGTCAGGATCTTCTTGTTTCAGGTTAGCTTTAAGAGGATGTTCGGCATGGATGCTGTGGCAGTCAGTACAGCTGAGATCAGCTAATGCATGCTCACTGTGAGTCCAGTCCATCAAGCTGCCATCGGTATGACAGGTCGAACAGATGGCACCGACTTCTTCAGCAGAGAGTTCTGCCGGACGGAGAATCGAATCGGGATCGCCCCCTTCATCAACGTGTAGGCTACCAGGTCCGTGGCAGGATTCGCAGCCTTTTTCTCCACCCATCATTTCAAAGTCTGCCAAGCGTCCATGAATAGTCTTGGCAAAACCTTCACCACCTGTACTTGTGGGGAAGTCTTCGCCAGCCATATCATCATGGCATTCGAGACAGGTGTCCTGTCCCACGTAGCTGGCACCTTCAATCTGCGGCATGCTAAGCATCTTCTCTCTGATTGCGCCCGTGGCACATGCGGCCAGGAACATCACCAGAAGAAGCACACTTACCAGTCTGCCGGTTTTAGTGCCGGTTGACTTGAATAACATGTTACCTCCTTTTAGGTTCTCAAAATATGAGTTGAGCGGTTCATTCTTTAATGCTCATCCACAAACTGTTCCGCAGATTGTAAAGACCCTCCTTTCTCGCGGAAAAATATTCAACTTATTGAATATATGGTATTTTTTTACACTGCATAGTACACCGCAAAAGAATTCTGTTGAAGTTAATCATTGTGATGGGTATATTAGTAAAAATAATGGGGTAAGTTCTTGATATGTAAATAAATATATGTATTTATAATCATTAGTAATAATAATAAGATAAAATTTTACTATTAGAATAGTTATATGGATATCCGCTATCTTAAAACATTAGTCACTGTGGTTGAAGTCGGCAGCTTTTCCAAAGCTGCTAGATTTTTGCATTTGACTCAGTCAGCAGTCTCACAACGGATCAAATTTCTTGAGGAGTCTTACGGTTATACGCTGTTTGATCGTTCTGCAGCCTCGCTATCGTTGACATCTGCTGGTGAGATGGTTCTGGAGGGTGCCCGACGAATTATCGGAATTGAAGATTCGTTGCTGGGTAAACTGAAAAAAATTAATGGCAGGCAAAAGGTTTCACTCTGCTGCACACCAACGTTTGGCACTGTCTATCTGTCGGGAGTGTTAAATCGGTTTATGCTGGAAAGTGGTGGTGCCCCGGCAGATCTGAATTTTTTACTTCACAATCCAGAGCAGGCACTTGAGGGAATCATAAATAAAGAGTTTGATATTTCTATTGTAGAGCATTGTCCAAAGGCAAATTTGAGTATGTTTCAAACCTATCCCCTGCCGGAGGATGAGCTTGTTTTTGTTGCTTCACCTAAATTAGCCCTTCCCTCATCAGAGCATGATATTGACTCGATATTTGAGTTTTCCTTGTTTGTCCGAGAAGATGGCTGTAGTTCACGTCAATTATTAACCCGCGGATTGGCCGAACAAGGTAAAAGTCTGGATGATTTTGCTACTGTTGTAACTTCTGATGATTTACGTTTGACCCGGCAGTCAATTCTGGCTGGTGGCGGTATCTCTTTTATGTCAAAAAGCCTGGTGTGTGAATATCTGGAAACCGGTCAAATGATTGAACATCATGTCAAAGGGTTTCCCCATAGCAGGCAGCGTAAAGTTGTTATGGAAAAAGGGCGCGAAGATGAAAAGCTCCTTTGTGATCTGGCCCGCTGCATCTTTAATGTGATGGATGTCCCTTCACCACTCTGATTTCTTATGTTCCCTCTCCATGAGGGAGAGGGCTAGGGTGAGGGGGAAGCTCCAAACAACTCCCTTGCCAAACATTCCATAGATTTCCCCCTTATCCGGCCTTTGGCCACCTTCTCCCATATGGAGATGGGATTAGGAAAACTTAAGACAAGACCAACTGCACTACAGTTTCAATATGAGCCGTTTGCGGGAACATGTCGACGGGTTGTAATTGTTTGATCTTATAACCATTATCAGTCAGATTTTTCAAATCGTGGCACAGGCTGTCGGGGTCGCAGGAAACGTAAATAATTTGTTTTGGTCGCAGTTGAGAAAGGGTTTCTAGCAACTCTTCTGAGCAACCTTTACGAGGTGGGTTGATCGTAACCAGATCTGGTCTTGCTCGCTCGGAACGTTTTTGTAACTCTTCTGCGGCATCTCCGGCAAAAAAGTGACAGTTTCTTAGATCATTCAACCGACTATTTTCCGCGGCATTTCGCACTGCGCCGTCAAATGACTCAATCCCTTCAACGTGTCCAGCATCTTTTGCTAAGTGAAGAGCTATGCCACCAATCCCGCAATAAAGATCAATGGCGGTGTCCCGTTTATTTAAATTAGCCCACTGACGAATCAGGGCATAAATCTGTGCAGCCTGGACGGTATTGATCTGGAAAAAAGCTTCTGGGGCAATGCGTAAACGGATATCTCCGATTCGTTCGATCAGGTCAGGAAGACCCTGTAACTTTAAAGTTTGTGTGCCTAAAATTACATTGCCGCTGGAGCTGTTGATATTTTGATGGACGCCAATAACTTCTGGTACTTTTCGCATGAGCCATTTTGCCAGTTTTGGGAGTTGCTGTAGATCTCTAAAGTTGCTGACAAATGTCACCAGGGCTTTGCCGCTGAAAGGACTGACACGAATTATTAGATGGCGCAGTAAGCCACGTTGGTGATGGGAATTATAGACAGAAATGTTTTGCCGTTGAACTTCATCGCGAACGACAGCAGCAATTTTATTGATCAGTGGGTGGTGAACCGGACATTCAGGGCAATCGACAACGTCGTGGCTACCCCGTTTATAGAGTCCGATCAAGACCTTTTCCCGTTTGCGTGAGAAGACCAGTTTGGCACTAGCTCGATAGCCAAATGGAGGCTCAGATGGCAGTACAGGAAGAACGTGTACCCCCTCCAGCAACCCTTGTTGTCGCAATGCTTCGGCAACTCGTTGTTGCTTGAACAATAATTGATCGGCATATTTCATACTGATCAATGGACAACCAAGACAATCATGCTCTAATTTACACGCAATGTTAGCAGTTCTTTGTGGGGAATTACGCAGAACCCGACGCAGCTTGGTGAAAATGTGAGTTCGCCCAGTATGTTCAACTTCAGCAACAACTGTTTCTCCGGGGAAAGCGCCCTGAACGACGGCAATCCTGTTTTCATGTGGAGCTAGTCCGATGCCGTCATGATCCAAGCAATCGATGGTCAATTTCAGGGTTTCCGGCTGGGATTGTTTGCTTGTCGGTTTCTTTTTTACTGGTTTTTTCATACTGTGTTCCGTTCCAAGATGAATCAGGTTTGCTCTGCGGGCAGGCAGGGTACTCTTAGTTGCCTGTTGCTGTCAATTTTTGTTGGGGTTGCTTGGTACTGGCAACTTAGATAAACTGCGCCACGAAAATCAACCCTGTTAAAATGTTAGGAGTCAACTGTTGCGACATAAAACCCGTCAGCTTAAATTAGGGAATCTTGCCATTGGTGGTGATGCTCCGATCAGTGTCCAGTCGATGTGTAATACTGATACTCGCGATGTCGCTGCAACATTAGCGCAGATAGAAGCGTTGCAGGCCGCTAAATGTGAAATTATCCGTTGTGCGGTTCCTGATCTGGATGCAGCTGAAGCGCTTGGTGCGATCAAACGGGGTTGTCAGATACCATTGATAGCCGATATCCATTTTGATTATCAACTTGCGTTGACTTCGATTGAGCAGGGGGTTGATGGCTTACGCTTGAATCCTGGTAATATCGGTGAACGCTGGAAGGTTGAAGAGGTCGTTAAAGCCTGTGCCGAGCGACAGGTACCGATTCGTATTGGAGTCAATGCCGGTTCGCTAGAGCGCGAACTGTTGCAAAAGTATGGTCACCCAACCGCTGAAGCAATGGTCGAAAGTGCGCTGGGACATATCCGGATTCTTGAGGATTTAAATTATCAAAACATCAAGGTGAGCCTGAAAGCATCTGATATCGCCAGAACCGTTGAAGCTTACCGAAGTTTAGCAGGGCAGGTCGATTATCCTTTCCATATAGGCGTTACCGAAGCAGGGACAACCTGGAGTGGAACAATAAAGAGTGCTATTGGACTTGGATCTCTGTTGTATGACGGGATTGGTGACACTCTGCGGGTTTCGCTGACTGGAGATCCGGTAGAAGAAGTCCGGGTCGGTTGGGAAATCCTCAAGAGCTTGCGATTGCGGGAAAAAGGGCCGATATTTGTCAGTTGCCCAACCTGTGGACGTTGTCAGATTGAACTGATTGAAATTGCCGAAGAGGTTGAGCAGAGACTGGCTGATTTCCCCCAACCATTGACGATTGCCGTGATGGGTTGTGTGGTCAACGGACCGGGTGAGGCACGTGAGGCAGATTTGGGCATTGCGGGAGGAGTGGGGCAGGGGATTCTGTTTCGCCGTGGTGAGGTTGTACGTAAGGTGCCCCAGCACGATCTTGCAGATGCGCTGGTTGAAGAGGCTTGGCGGATGATTGAGCAACAACAAGAGCCGGAATGATAATCTTGTCATGGAAATAGCTCTTCTGGAACCATTTCTAACCGGTTCGCATGCCGATTGGGCACAAGAGTATACTGCTCTGAGCCGCCATCAAATTTCAATTCTTGGTCTAAAAGGGCACCATTGGAAATGGCGAATGCATGGTGGTGCGGTGACGCTGGCAAAAAAGTTTTTAGCTTCTAAATATCAACCTGATTTGCTGCTTGCAACCGACATGCTCGATCTGACCACTTTTCTTGCCTTGACCCGTCATGTTATGGCTGATATTCCAGTTGCCATCTACTTTCACGAAAATCAGCTGACCTATCCCTGGTCGCCAACCGATCAAGATCCGCAGCGACAGCGAGATGCCCATTACGGATTCATCAATTATGTATCTGCTTTGGCGGCTGATGCGGTGTTGTTTAATTCTGACTACCATCGGCAGTCGTTTTTGCAGGCACTTCCCGGTTTTTTGAAAGCATTCCCCGATTATAATGAAGTTGAAACGACGCAGCAAATTATTGATAAGAGCAGGACTCTGCACCTGGGGCTTGACCTGAAGAAGTTCGATAAATATTGCCCGGAGCTTGGAAAAAGTGCTGATCGGCCACCATTAATTCTCTGGAATCATCGTTGGGAGTACGATAAAAATCCCCAGGAGTTCTTTCAAGCCCTCTATGCTTTGCAAGAACAAAATGTTGACTTTGAAGTTGCTGTATTGGGTGAATCCTACCGTGAAATACCAAAAATATTTACGGAAGCAAAGTCAAAGTTGAGTGACCGGATTGTTCACTGGGGCTATGTCGAGGATTTCTCTGACTATGCTGCCTGGCTGTGGCAAGCGGATATTCTCCCCGTCACGTCAGTCCATGATTTCTTCGGCGTCAGTGTGGTGCAGGCGATCTATTGTAACTGCTTTTCGCTGCTACCAAAGCGACTTGCTTATCCTGAACATATCGCGGCTGATTATCATGATCGTTGTTTTTACACCGATTTGGATGATCTGGTTGCACAGCTCAGGAAGGCTTGCTTGAACATTAAGTCTTTGCGTCAGGAAAAGCTTCAAGTGATGGTTGATCATTACGATTGGGGGAAAATGATAGCTGTTTATGATGATTTGCTGGAAAAGATTAAATGATTTCAGACCGGCTTGGACTTGCTTTTCTGTAAAAATCAGGTTAATTTTCAATACTTATAATATTTCCCTTAACACGTCAACCAAACAGGAAAATTTTCTATGCGTTACTCTCAATACCTTCTGCCGACTCTCAAAGAAACCCCAGCTGATGCTGAAGTTATCAGTCATCGATTGATGCTGCGTGCCGGAATGATTCGTAAAGCCGCTGCCGGTATTTATAGCTATCTGCCCTTTGGACTGCGTTCACTGCGCAAGATGGAACAGATTATTCGTGAAGAAATGGATCGGGCTGGGGCGATTGAGTGTCTGATGCCGATGGCAAATCCGGCAGAATTGTGGAAGGAATCGGGGCGCTGGGAAAAATATGGCAAGGAGTTGCTGCGGTTTAAAGATCGAAAATCTGCTGATTTCTGTATGGGGCCGACCCATGAAGAGGTGATTACCGATATTATTCGCAATACGGTGAATTCGTACAAGCAGTTGCCGCTGAACCTTTATCAGATTCAGACTAAGTTCCGGGATGAAATCCGTCCCCGTTTCGGGTTGATGCGTGGTCGGGAATTTATTATGAAGGATGCTTATTCCTTTGACCTTGAAGACACCGGTGCTGATATCTCTTATAGCAAGATGTATCAAGCCTATCGGAATATTTTTAATCGCTGTGGTTTGAATTTCCGTTCTGTTGAGGCTGACAGTGGTGCTATTGGCGGAAACTTTTCCCATGAGTTTATGGTGTTGGCTGAATCGGGAGAGGATGGGATTGTTTCTTGTGATAGCTGCGAATATGCTGCCAATGTGGAAAAAGCGGAACTGATCTATCGTGATCTGAAAACTCCGATGGCAGCGCTGGAACTGCAGAAAGTGGATACCCCGGGGCAGAGAACGATTGAAGAGGTTGCTGAATTCCTCAAGTTGAATCCGCAGCAGCTGGTGAAAACTTTGATTGTTCAGACTTCTGAAGATGAAGTTCTCGCCATTTTGTTGCGTGGTGACCGTGAGTTGAACGAGATTAAACTTGCTAATTTGCTGGATGTCGATTGGGTGCTGATGGCTGAAGATGATGTCGTCAAGCAGGTGACCGGAGCACCAACCGGGTTTGCCGGGCCGATCGGGTTGGAAATTCGTGTGATTGCCGATGCTGAAGTTAAGGGAATGGCCGACTTTGTTGTTGGTGGTAACGCGGTCGATGTCCATTTCACCGGGGCTAATCAGGATCGTGATTTTGCAGTCAGTCAGTTTGCTGATTTACGTCAGGCCGTGGCAGGAGATCCTTGCCCCCGCTGTGAAGGCGGTAAATTTGAAAGTTGGCGCGGGATTGAGGTTGGTCATATCTTCAAGCTGGGAATCAAATATTCTGAAGCAATGAATGCTACTGTGCTGGATGCAGAAGGGAAATCCCGGCCGCTGGTGATGGGTTGTTATGGTATCGGCGCTGGTCGTACTGTGGCAGCAGCGATTGAGCAGAATCATGATGAAAACGGCATGATGTTGCCAATGCCTCTGGCTCCTTTCCAGGTTCTGATAACAATGCTAAATCCTAAAGATGATCAAGTACGTGAGGCAGCGGAAGAACTTTATCAGCAATTACTTGCAGCGAATATTGAAGTGCTGCTTGATGATCGTGATGAGCGTCCCGGGATTAAATTTAAAGATGCCGATCTAATTGGAATTCCGCTACGGGTGACGGTTGGTGCACGTAATCTTAAAGAGGGAAATGTTGAGTTAAAGATACGAAATAGTGGTGCTATGTCAATGGTTCCACTTGATGATATTACCCCACAGTTACAGCAACTGGTTGCTGAGGGTTTGGCGTTTAAATTGGAAAACTAATCAGAATTTATGACCAAACTTAAAGTTGATAAAAGTGGTTCTCTGAAGTTGCCACCTGAAATCTATCGACCGCTGGGGGATGAACCCTTGGAGGTTATTTCTGCCTCTGCGTCTCATCTGCTGCTCGGACGTCCTGAAGCGGAAGGTCCGGTACTGATTTCAGGTGTGTTGGAAGAGGGTTCTGTTACCGATCTTCTCTCCTATTTTAATATGTTCCGCAAAACCGGTATTCTAACTATTGAGTTGGAGGGTGGATTAAAAGAGCTCTATTTCCAGCAGGGAGAAATCGTTTTTGCAACCAGCACTTTTGCCAGTGAAGATTTGGGAGAGGTTCTGTTTTCGCTTGGGAAAATAGAGCAGGATACGCTGCTGGAATTGCGGTTGCTTGTAAGTAAAAATATCTCTCTTGGTAAATTATTGGTGGAGCGTGGCGCTGTTGCTCCCAAGGATCTCTGGCTTGCAGCGCGCAGTCAGGTTGAACATATTATCTATACACTTTTTTCTGCCGACGTTGGTGGTTTTTATTTCCGATCTTTACCGATTGAACAGGAACAAATTTTACGTCTTTCGATGAGCACGCAAAATATCATCATGGAAGGGCTGCGGCGGTTGGATGAGAGAGCTCTGTTTATGCGTAAAATTGTCTCGCTCGATTACTTTCCCTTGGAAACCGGGAAGGAAGCGACTGATTTGACCCAGTCTGAAGCTCGCTTGATGAATGTTGCACAAGCCGGGCAGCGGGTAGCCCGAGATCTGTTTCGCCTGATTGGGTTGCGTGAGTTTGATGGGATGCGGATCTTGTTTGGGCTGATAGAACGGCGACTGATCCGTATGGAAGATACACCGACTACAGAGATTGAAGGGATGCTTGGGCAAATTTTGGCTGCTTACAATAGTCTCTTTAAGGTTGTTTTTGCGCGAGTGGTCAAAGTTAGTCCAGAGTTCCCTCAAGAGGTGGCCCAGTCGCTGCGTGATTTACCGCAACCCTATTCGTTTGTTTTGCGAGATGTTGAGTTGCAAGATGATGGTACCCTGGATGGCCATCGGATTGTCGCAAACTTGGTCGGTTTGGAAGAGGGGGACAAAAAGAAACTTCTGGCTGATGCTCTCTGCGAAGTTGCTTTTACTGAAACCATGGCGTTGCGGCGGGATCTGGATTCTGAACAGGCCAGACCATTGATCTCCCGGGTTCAAGAAGTTACGACCAAAATTCGGGACATGATTGGGAGAAATGGATGAAACAAGAAGTTAGGGACCGGCTGATTTTTGCCTTGGATGTTGATGAGTTTTCTGTGGCAGAAGAATGGGTGGAAAAACTGCACGGGAAAGTCGGTCTGTTTAAAGTTGGCAAGCAACTGTTTACTCGTTGTGGTCCTGAAGTTGTCAAAATGATTCAGGATCATGGCGGGGGCGTTTTTCTTGATCTTAAATATCATGATATCCCCAATACCGTGGCCAAGGCGGCGGTTGAAGCCTGTAGGCTCGGGGTGAAAATCTTCAATGTCCATGCTCTCGGTGGCGAAGCAATGATGCGTAAAACGGTTGACGAGGTTCATGCTTACTGTCTTGAAACTGGAATCGAACGGCCAATGATGCTGGCAGTGACGATTCTTACCTCATCGACAGAAGAAACTTTGCGTGGAGTCGGAATTGACCGACCAGTCGCGGAGATGGTTACGCGTTTGGCTCAGTTGACCAAAACTGCCGGGTTTGATGGTGTTGTTGCTTCTCCGCAAGAGGCCGCACTGATCCGTGCGGCTTGTGGCGATAATTTTGCTATTGTTACGCCAGGGGTTCGCCCGGCTTTTTCGACTATGGATGATCAAAAAAGAGTGACAACCCCGGCGGAGGCTATTGCTGCTGGAGCTACGGCTTTGGTGGTCGGACGTCCTATCTCTGCGGCAACGGACCCCTTGGATGCTGCAGGGAAAATCCTGGATGAAATTGAGGCCGCGCTGGCAAGCTAATGGCTGAATATCTTTACGGAATTAATCCGATTCATGAGGCTTTTCAGGGGGCTGGGCGTAAACCACTGGAACTGCTGGTCCTTAGTGGCGAACGTAATGATCGCTTGGATGATCTGGTTGCTCAGGCAAAACAACAGCAGTTGGAGGTTCATTTTTTTGATCGGCGTGAACTTGATCGACTTGCTGGGCATACCCATCATCAGGGAGTTTTGCTGAAACTGACCCCTTATGTCTATACTGACCTTGCGACACTTCTGCAAGGCGGGGCCAAGAGCGGAAAACCTGCGTTCTTTCTTCTTCTTGATGGTATTACCGATCCGCATAATTTTGGTGCAATCTTACGCAGTGCCGAAGTTGCTGGCTGCCGTGGGGTGATCGTTGCCAAGGATCGTTCCTGTCCGGTGACTCCTGTGGTAGAAAAAACGGCTGCTGGAGCCCTTTCTTACTTATCGCTTTGCCAGGTAACCAATCTTTCACGTGCTATTGATGAGCTAAAAACTGCGGGGGTTTGGTGCTACGGACTGGCAGGTGATGAGGATGCTCGGGATCTTTTTGCCACCGATTTAAAGGGGCCTTTGGCTCTGGTTGTTGGGAGTGAGGGGAAAGGACTGCGGCCAAATATCCGTAAACACTGTGATGGTTTACTCTCAATCCCCATGTCAGGACATATTGATTCCTTAAATGCTTCGGTTGCTACTGGAATTGCCCTGTTTGAAGTTGTTCGGCAGAATCAACAATAGTAACCTAATATATATTCCACTTTTATAAAATTGAGACGGTCTAGTTATATGAACTTACTTAAAACAATTCTTGATCAAGAAGTCTATCTGGCTCTTGGTTGTACCGAGCCAACTGCCGTAGCTTATGCTGCCAGCATTGCTGCCAATAGACTTTCTGGCTCTCTGGAGCGGATTGCTATCAGTGTTGACCCCGGTGTCTATAAAAATGGTCTGGCGGTTACTGTCCCAAACACTGATGGTGAAAGGGGTAATTTGATTGCCGGAGTTCTGGGGGGCTTGATTCGGCGTCCTGAACTTAAAATGCAAATTCTGGATGGCGGATCTCCAGAACTGATCGAGCGGGCAAAAGAGCTGATTATCGCAAAGAAGGCAACTATTACTTGTGACACTGAAAGACGTGGATTGTATATTGTCGTTTCTGTTTCAGATGGTGTTTCGACAGTTAATGCGACAATAGCTGACAATCATACGAATCTAATTTTTCTGGAACAGGATGGCGAAGTTCTTTTTAGTGCCGATCCGATTGAAGAATCATTACAGGAATTTGACTACAAGAGTATTCTCAAAAAGATGCAGATTGCTGATCTGGTTGATCTGGTTGAACAAATAGATGAGGACGATTATGCCTATCTCTTGGAAGGTGTTCGTTATAATCAGGAGATGTCCGTCAGGGGGTTGGAGATAAAAAAGGTTGGCTACTATCTTGATGATCTTAAGGAGAAGGGCTATCTCCAGCATGACGTTTTCTCATCAAGTAAAATTTTGACTGCAGCTGCCGCAGATGGTCGGATGGATGGGCTTAATCTGCCTGTTATGTCAAGTGGTGGTAGTGGCAATCAGGGGATTGTGGCGATTCTTGTTCCTTATAATGTTGGCCTCTGGTTCAAAATTGATGAACGGAAGATTGTTAAAAGTATTGCTCTTTCTCATCTTGTCAATAGTTATATCAAATGTTACACAGGCAGCTTATCACCGATTTGTGGCTGTTCCATCTCTGCAGGGGTTGGTGCCGCAGTTGCCATGGTTTATCAACAGGCAGGTAAAAATATAGAGCAGATGACCTTGGCGGTTAATAATCTGATCAGTGATCTGGGTGGCATGCTTTGCGATGGGGCAAAGGGTGGCTGTGCATTAAAAGTGGTGAGTTCAACTGATTCAGCAATTCGCTCTGCCTATATGGCTTTGAATAATCATGGGATTACCTCGATTGAAGGTTTTATCGGCCGGACGGCTGAGGAAACAATCCAGAACTTAAGTCGAATTAGCAAAATTGGCATGGCCGGAGTCGATGATACAATGATTCAAATTATGCTGGAAAAAAACAGTTGATTTTTATCTTGCATTCCAGTTTTTCTTGGGTTATAAGTCCCGTCTTGTGCTGGCGTAGCTCAATTGGCAGAGCACCTCACTTGTAATGAGGATGTTGGGGGTTCAATTCCTCTCGCCAGCTCCAGCATATAACAGGCCTGACGGCTTGATAATAGAATAAATTAAACACCCCCTGGAGGGGTTCCCGAGTGGCCAAAGGGACCAGACTGTAAATCTGATGGCGTAGCCTTCGGAGGTTCGAATCCTCCCCCCTCCACCATTTAGAAACCTGCCGGATAAAGCCCGGCTGCTGTGCACCAGGAGGCTGTTAAGCCGATGGAACTGGAGCAGGGTCGTGTGGATCCTTTACCACACATTTGATACGCGCTAGAGCTTGGGCGGGAGTAGCTCAGCTGGCTAGAGCATCAGCCTTCCAAGCTGAGGGTCGCGGGTTCGAATCCCGTTTCCCGCTCCATTTCCTCTCCGTGAAAACAGGTTATGTTAGGCCCACATAGCTCAGTCGGTAGAGCGCATCCTTGGTAAGGATGAGGTCACCAGTTCAAATCTGGTTGTGGGCTCCATCTTGCTTGTCGGATGTTTGGGATTTTTGATCGAGTTCCTGATACTTAAAATTTAGTTATTTCACACAAAAACAGTAGGCGTAAAGACACCAAAGGGAGGTTTTACTATGTCCAAGGAAAAGTACGAAAGGACGAAGCCGCACGTCAATATTGGCACCATC
>JAOZLQ010000038.1 GCA_029934755.1 Desulfuromusa sp.
GCACCGGACTCCAAATCCGGGTGTTGGGGGTTCGAATCCCTCCTGGCCTGCCAAATTTAGAAAATAGTACCCCCTCCAGCGAGGTCAGTAGGTCGATGATGGGAAAATTAAACGAGTTTTTTGCCAACGTAAAGGCAGAACTTAAGAAGGTTACTTGGCCATCGAAGAAGGATACCTATGCTTCAACGACAGTTGTTATTGCGTTGGTTTTGCTTAGTGCTGTCTTTCTTGGTGGTGTTGATATGATTCTTTCGCGTCTTATCCGTTTGATCCTCGGTTGAAGAGAAAAAGGACTTTGCCATGGCGATGAAGTGGTATGGCGTGCATACCTATTCAGGGTATGAAAATAAAGTTAAGCTTAGCTTGGAAGAGCGAATTCGCTCTGCAGGTGTCGAAGAGCTGTTTGACGAGATTCTGATCCCTTCAGAAACTGTGGTTGAGATGCGTAAGGGTGAACGTAAAACCTCAATGCGCAAATTTTTCCCCGGTTATATTCTGGTGCGGATGGATCTTAATGATGAAACTTGGCATGTCGTCACTGGAACGGCAAAAGTGACTGGATTTGTTGGTGGTGGGCAGACCCCCCCAACAATTTCTGATGCAGAAATTGCCAAGATTACCAATCGTATGGAAGAGGGCGTCGAGAAACCGAAGCCTAAGGTGGAATTTGAGATTGGTGAGACTGTACGTGTCGTTGACGGTCCATTCCTCAATTTTACAGGTATGGTGGAGGATGTTCGTCCTGATCGCGGCACATTGAAAGTTATGGTCAGTATCTTCGGTCGGGTTACTCCCGTCGAATTGGAGTTTATACAGGTAGAAAAGACCAGCTAAGCTGGGTTACGTTTCGTTCGTTTAAGGAGTCAATCATGGCCAAGAAGATTATCGGACAGATTAAATTGCAAATTCCAGCTGGGAAGGCGAACCCTTCGCCACCAGTAGGCCCCGCTCTTGGACAGCACGGGGTCAATATTATGGAGTTTTGTAAAAACTTTAATGCAAAAACCCAAGAACAGGATGGTCTGATTATACCTGTCGTCATAACTGTTTTTGCTGATCGTTCCTTCTCCTATATCACCAAGACGCCGCCGGCTGCAGTTTTGTTACTGCGGGCAGCAAAGTTGAAAAAAGGTTCTGGTGTTCCAAATAAAGAGAAGGTAGGCAAGGTCACTAAGGATCAGGTTCTTGAGATCGCTCGCCTGAAAATGCCTGACCTCAACGCTTTCTCTGAAGAGGCTGCAATGCGGATCATCGAAGGTACTGCACGCAGCATGGGAATTGAAGTCGCCTGAAACGGCGAGTAGTGGAGATAGAAGATGGCAACAGGTAAAAACATCAAGAGTGCAAAAGAGTTGATTGATCGTTCCCAATTTTATGGGATTGATGAGGCCCTTGATCTGATCAAAAAGGGTTCCTTTGTGAAGTTTGATGAAACAGTTGATCTCAGTATTCGACTGGGTGTAGACCCGCGCAAGGCTGATCAAATGATTCGCGGGGCACTTGTTTTGCCAAACGGACTCGGTAAGGCTGTTCGCGTGTTGGTTTTTGCGAAGGGTGAAAAAGCTCAAGAGGCAGAAACCGCAGGTGCTGATTTTGTTGGTGCTGAGGATCTTGCTGAAAAGATACAAGGTGGCTGGTTTGACTTCGATACGGCAATTGCTTCTCCGGATATGATGGGTGTTGTCGGTAAGATTGGTCGGGTGTTGGGTCCACGTGGTTTGATGCCTAATCCAAAAGTTGGAACTGTTACCATGGATTTGGCCCGTGCCGTCGAAGAAGCAAAATCAGGTAAAGTTGAATACCGCGTTGAAAAGGCAGGCATCATTCATGCTCCAGTCGGTAAAATTTCTTTTGACGCACAGAAGCTTAGAGAGAACATCCTTTCTCTGATTGATGTGTTAATTAAAGCGAAGCCATCAACTGCCAAAGGGACTTACCTGAAGAAGGTTTCTCTTTCAAGTACGATGGGTGCTGGTATTAACCTTGACATCGCACAACTACAGGCTTTAATCAAGTAAATGATTGCTTGATTTGCAGGCTCAGAGTCAAAGACAGCAGGTATGCAAAGCATTTAATGGCTTGACCACCTGCCGAGGCTGTCGGGTGCTGTGACGACAAAGTCGTCTCTCCCCCTCAACTTGACTTGGGCGGGATTATGATATCCCAAGATCTTAATGAAAGGAGGAGAGTAGATGAACAGGACGGAGAAGGAACAAATTGTTCAAGAGCTGGCGAAGCGTTTGACAGATACTCAGGCGACATTCCTGGCTGATTATCGTGGTATTAATGTTGAACAGGCAACTCAACTACGGCGTGAGTTGACTCAAGCTGGGGTTGAATATCGGGTTGTTAAAAACAATCTGCTAAAATTGGCAGCTCAAGGAACCCCATCTGAGGGGCTGCAGGCTTATTGTTCTGGCCCAACAGCAATCGCGTTATCAGGTGATGATCCTGTTGCGCCGGCTAAGATTCTCAGTAAGTTTGCCAAGGATATTGATGCTTTTGAATTGAAGGCTGGAGTTCTTAGCGGTAAACTGCTGTCGGTTGCTGAAATCGGTGCTTTAGCTGATCTGCCAAGTCGTGATGAGCTGCTGGCAAGGGTATTGAGCACGATGAATGCTCCAGTTTCCAATTTTGTTGGAACTATGGCTGCAATTCCACGTTCACTGGTTCAGGTGCTGAACGCTATCGGTGAAAACAAGGCTGCTTAATTTAAAACTAATAAACAAATAGCATATTAAAAACATATATTTCGGAGGAAAAAATGGCTGCAATTACTAAAGAACAAGTTGTCGAATTTATTGAGAACATGACTGTTTTGGAAATGTCAGAGTTTGTTAAAGAGCTCGAAGAAAAATTTGGTGTCTCTGCTGCTGCACCAGTTGCAGTTGCGGCTGCTCCTGCTGCCGGTGAGGGTGCCGCTGCCGAAGAGCAAACTGAGTTTGATGTTATCCTATCCAGCTATGGTGAGAAAAAGATTAATGTTATTAAGGCTGTTCGTGCTATCACAGGTCTTGGTCTGAAAGAGGCTAAGGACCTGGTTGATGGCGCACCAGGCGTTGTTAAAGAGGGGGCTTCCAAAGATGAGGCCGAAGAAGTTAAGAAGCAGCTTGAGGAAGCCGGCGCTAGCGTGGAGCTGAAATAGTCAGCTTTTCTCGCTAGTTTGTTCTTAGCCAAGGCCGTCTTGTGCGGTCTTGGCTATTGTCGTTGTCAGCCTCGGTGATTTGTCGGGGTGGACCTGTCTTTTGGTCCAAAGTGGTGTCTGGTTGGGTTGTTTCTGCAGCTCAAGCCCGACCTCAAAGGAGAAATCATGGCGTATTCGTTTGCGAATAACCCGCTTCTCAGGAAGCACTTCGCAAAGGTTACGAATATCATCGATATTCCAAACCTCATTGATATTCAAAAAACTTCTTATACCAGGTTTTTGCAGGCTGAACTGCCCATTTCTGAGCGTAAGCAGAGTGGCCTTGAGGCAGTCTTTCGTTCTGTTTTTCCGATCCACGATTTTAGCGATACGTGTTCTATGGAATATGTGTCCTATAGTTTGGGTGCGCCTAAATATGACGAAGTAGAGTGCCATCAGCGTGGTATGACATATGCTGCACCTATAAAAGTCAAGGTGCGGCTGGTTACTTGGGACGTTGATAAGGACGCAGGTACTCAGTCGATCCGAGATATCAAGGAGCAGGAAGTCTATTTTGGTGAAATTCCATTGATGACTGAAAATGGAACGTTCATTATTAATGGCACCGAGCGAGTTATCGTTAGCCAATTGCATCGTTCTCCTGGGGTGTTCTTTTCGCATGATAAAGGAAAGAGCCATTCAAGCGGTAAAATCCTTTTTAGTGCTCGCATAATCCCTTATCGGGGATCATGGCTTGATTTTGATTTTGACCATAAAGACTTGCTCTGGGTTCGTATTGACCGCCGGCGCAAACTTCCAGCGACCGTATTATTGAAAGCCCTAGGGTATACGACTGAAGAGCTGCTTAGGTACTACTACGATCTTGAAGAAATTTTCTGGGACGGTAAGGCATACACAAAGAAGGTGAATTTTGATCTTCTGGCTGGTAAGCGTGCTAGTTCGGATGTTCTTTCTGGTAGTGGAGAGGTTCTGGTTAAGGCTAATCGGAAATTTACTCGTGCTGCTATTCGTAAGCTCAATGATGAGGGGATAGAATCCATCCCAATTACTGAGGAAGATCTGGTTGGTCAAGTTGTCGTCAGTGACATTGTTGATGAAACAACGGGAGAAGTTCTTCTTGAGTGTAATGGCGAGCTAAGTGAATCGAAGCTTGAAGAGCTAAGGGCTAAGGGGATAAGCAGTTTTTCTACCTTGTTTATTGATAACCTCTATGTTGGTTCTTACTTGAGTGACACGCTACGTGTTGACAAAGTTGAAACGGCGGACGATGCAATTATTGAGATTTTCCGTCGTCTACGCCCCGGTGATCCACCAACAATCAGAACTGCAACGACGCTGTTTGAAAGTTTATTCTTCAACGCTGACCGTTATGATATTTCTGCTGTGGGGCGTTTAAAACTCAATCATAAGCTTGGAGTTGATAGCCCACTAGATCTCTCAACGCTGACTAAAGAAGATGTCCTCAGGGTTGTTCGATATCTCGTTGGTTTACGTGATAGTAAGGGTTCTATTGATGACATTGACCATCTTGGTAATCGCCGGGTCAGGGCTGTTGGTGAATTACTTGAGAACCAATATCGTGTTGGTTTGGTCCGGATGGAACGTGCAATCAAAGAGCGGATGAGCTTGCAGGATGTTGATAGCTTGATGCCGCATGATTTGATTAATTCCAAACCAGTATCAGCGGTCGTTAAGGAGTTTTTTGGCTCGTCTCAGTTATCTCAGTTTATGGATCAGACTAATCCCCTTTCTGAGGTGACCCACAAGCGTCGTTTATCAGCACTCGGACCGGGTGGTTTGACCCGCGAGAGGGCCGGTTTTGAAGTTCGTGATGTTCATCCGACCCATTATGGTCGGGTCTGTCCGATTGAAACCCCCGAAGGGCCAAACATTGGTTTGATCGCTTCTTTGGCAACTTATGCCCGAATCAATGAATACGGTTTTGTTGAAACGCCGTACCGACTTGTTAAGGACGGCCAAGTAAGTACCGAAATTAATTATTTTTCAGCACTGGAAGAAGAGGGCCATGCGATTGCTCAGGCAAACGCTCCCATTGACGATGCTGGTGTGTTTATCAATGAACTGGTCAATGTGCGCCGAGCTGGTGAGTTTTTGTTGTTGCCACCCGATCAAATTGACTTGATGGATGTCTCCCCTAAACAAATTGTTTCAGTTGCTGCTGCCCTTATTCCATTTCTTGAAAATGATGATGCTAACCGGGCGTTGATGGGATCAAACATGCAGCGCCAGGCAGTGCCATTGTTGCGAACCGATGCACCTCTTGTTGGTACCGGTATGGAGCGGATTGTTGCCCATGATTCTGGAAACTCGGTTATCGCACGTCATAATGGTGTTGTCGAAAGTGTTGATGCTGACCGGATTGTTATCCAGATAGATGATGATGATATCGATGCAACCGGAACGGGTGTCGATATTTACAACTTACACAAATTCAGCCGCTCGAATCAGAACACCTGTATTAACCAGAAACCGATTGTCAAAATTGGTGATCGGGTTACTGGTGGTAATGTTATTGCTGATGGTCCTTCTACCCAGTGGGGTGAGTTGGCTCTTGGTCAGAATGTTCTCGTTGCGTTCATGCCATGGCACGGCTACAACTTTGAGGATTCTATCCTGATTTCGGAAAAACTGGTTCAGGATGATCGTTATACCTCGATACATATAGAAGAATTTGAGTGTGTCGCCCGCGATACAAAACTCGGTAAAGAAGAAATTACTGACGATATCCCTAACCTTGGTGAAGATGCATTGAGCGACCTTGATGAATCAGGGATTATTCGCATTGGTGCCAGTGTTAAGCCGGGCGATATCTTGGTTGGAAAAATTACGCCAAAAGGGGAGACTCAATTATCTCCTGAAGAGAAATTACTACGAGCAATTTTTGGTGAAAAAGCGGGTGATGTCAGGGATACATCATTGCGAGTTCCGCCGGGTGAAGAGGGCGTTGTTATTGGTGCTCGGGTTTTCTCCCGTAAGGGCTTTGACAAGGATGCGCGGACTGAGCAAATTGAAGTCCGTGAAATTGATAAATTGCTCAAGGACCGAGAAGATGAAATCCGGATTTTACGTAAATCGACACGCAATAAAGTTCGTTCGCTACTCGTAGGTCTAACTGCTGCGATTGCGATTGAGGATGAAGCGGGTGCCGTTCTACTACCAAATCGACGCAAGATTACAGAAGATGCTTTTGATAAAGTTCCTTTTGGCCGGATTCAGGAAATTTCAGTTAGTGGCAGTAATGATGCTGAAGAAAAAATCAGTAATTTGCTGAATCGATTAGCTGAACGGGAACAACTGGTTACGGCAGTTTTTGATGATAAGATTGATAAGTGCAAGCGTGGCGATGATTTGCCTCCTGGCGTCATTAAGATGGTCAAAGTTTACATCGCTATTAAGCGTAAGTTGCAGGTTGGTGATAAAATGGCTGGCCGGCATGGTAATAAGGGTGTCCTGTCACGGATTCTTCCTCAGGAAGATATGCCTTATATGGAAGACGGCACTCCCGTTGAAATTGTACTTAATCCTCTCGGTGTTCCGTCACGGATGAATGTTGGTCAAATTCTTGAGACCCATCTAGGCCTGGCTGCTAGAGGTTTAGGGAACCAAATCAGAAAGGTTCTCGAAGAGCAATATAGTGAGAAGGCCCTCAAAAAACAGATCAAAGAGGCCTATAAGGATAAAGAGCTGGATGGGTTTATTGATGGTCTGAATGAAGAGGATCTCAAAGTCTTGGCGCGACGCCTGTTCCAAGGTGTGCCAATGGCTTCCCCTGTTTTTGAAGGGGTCAGTGAAAAGCTGATCAAGGATGAAGTGAAACGCGCAGGGTTTGACACGAGTGGTCAAATGACGCTCTATGATGGCCAAACCGGCGACGCTTTCAAAGAAAAAGTTACCGTTGGCATTATGTATATGCTCAAACTGCATCACTTGGTTGATGATAAAATTCATGCACGGTCGATTGGTCCGTATAGTTTGGTTACCCAGCAACCCCTCGGTGGTAAGGCTCAGTTTGGCGGTCAGAGACTCGGCGAGATGGAAGTCTGGGCAATGGAGGCTTACGGAGCAGCTCATGCATTACAAGAATTTTTGACTGTCAAGTCAGATGATGTTGCCGGTAGAACCCGGATGTATGAAGCCATTGTTAAGGGTAAGCATACCCTTGAAGCTGGCTTGCCGGAGTCATTTAATGTGTTGATCAAAGAACTTCAGGCTTTGTGCCTTGATGTTGATCTGCTGGAAGAGGACTAACCCAGCCCACGTTAGATTGTAAGTTGTAGAAATTAAAGCAGTCATCCTACAAGGAGAATGCGTTTTGGAAGATATTTTCAGTCTCTTTGAACGTCCGAAAGATCCATTGAGTTTTAACTCTATCCAGTTATCTCTGGCGTCACCGGAAAAAATCCGTGAACGTTCTTTTGGTGAAGTAAAGAAACCAGAAACAATTAATTACCGGACATTCAAGCCGGAGCGTGATGGTCTTTTCTGCGCCAAAATCTTTGGTCCAACCAAAGATTATGAGTGTAACTGCGGTAAATATAAGCGGATGAAGCATCGCGGTATTGTTTGTGAAAAATGTGGTGTTGAAGTTATCCCGAGCAAGGTTAGGCGTGAACGATTGGGCCATATCGATCTGGCCTGCCCGGTTGCCCATATCTGGTTTCTTAAGTCTTTGCCTTCACGGATAGGTGCTCTGCTTGATATGACTCTTAAGGATCTTGAGAAGGTCCTTTATTTTGAGGCGTATGTCGTTCTTGATCCAGGCGAGACTTCCCTTGAGAAGGGACAATTGCTTCCTGAAGATAAATACAGTGAGGCAATGGACGAATTTGCTGGGCAATTTGTGGCTGGAATGGGAGCTGAAGCGGTTCGCGAGTTGTTGGCTGAAATCGATTTAGTTGAAGTTGGTGATCAACTACGAATCGAGATGAAGGAAGCAACGAGTGAGGCTAAGCGGAAGAAAGTTTCCAAGCGGTTAAAAGTTATTAACTCATTCCGTCAGAGTGGTAATCAGCCGGAATGGATGATTCTCGAGACGGTTCCTGTATTGCCTCCAGAATTGCGCCCGTTGGTCCCGCTAGATGGCGGACGTTTTGCAACCTCTGATCTGAACGATCTCTATCGCCGGGTTATCAACCGGAATAACCGACTCAAGAGACTCATGGAGTTACGTGCTCCTGAAGTTATCATCCGTAACGAAAAGAGAATGCTTCAGGAAGCCGTTGATGCGCTCTTTGATAATGGTCGACGTGGTCGCGCAATCACTGGTCCAAGCAAGCGCCCGTTGAAATCATTGTCAGATATGCTTAAGGGCAAGGGCGGTCGTTTCCGTCAGAACTTGCTTGGAAAGCGGGTTGACTACTCTGGTCGTTCCGTTATCGTTGTTGGTCCTGAGCTGAAACTCCATCAATGTGGTTTGCCGAAAAAAATGGCTCTTGAGCTCTTCAAACCGTTCATTTATCAAAAACTGGATGAACGGGGTTTGTCAACAACGGTTAAAAGCGCCAAGAAGATGGTGGAAAAAGAAAAACCTGAGGTCTGGGACGTTCTTGAAGAAGTTATTAAAGAGCACCCGGTCATGTTGAATCGTGCTCCGACCCTTCACCGCCTTGGAATTCAAGCATTTGAGCCAGTATTGATTGAGGGTAAAGCAATCCAGTTACACCCGTTGGTCTGTACAGCTTTTAACGCCGACTTTGATGGTGATCAGATGGCTGTACACCTGCCGCTCTCGATAGAAAGCCAGATCGAGGCCCGGGTGCTGATGATGTCGACGAATAATATTCTTTCCCCCGCAAGTGGAAAGCCTATTATCGTTCCGTCACAGGATATGGTTCTTGGTTTGTATTATATGACTAAGGAACGGCCATTTGTTGCCGGTACTGGGAAAGTATTTGCCTCAATGGATGAGGTGCGAATGGCTTATGATGCAGGTGTGGCCGATCTTCAAGCTGCTATAAAAGTCAGAATGTCCCCAGTTCAAGGAGCTCCGGTTGAGCGTGTTGAGACGACTGTTGGACGGGTTTTGTTACGTGAGGTTGTGCCGGATCTTATTGACTTTAAACATGTCAATAAGGTTATGGGTAAAAAGCAAGTTGCTGACCTGATCGATATATGCTTCCGTTATGCTGGCAATAAAGAGACGGTTATCCTTGCAGATAAAATTAAGGAAACCGGGTTCCGCTATTCAAGCCTGGCTGGTGTTTCAATTTGTCTGGACGATATGGTTATCCCAGAAACTAAAGAAGCACGGATTAAAGTTTCTGCTGAGGAAGTGAAGGATATTCAGCAACAATATACCGAAGGTTTGATAACAGACGGTGAGCGTTATAATAAGGTAATTGATATCTGGGCCAAATGTACCGAGGATATCGCTGGAACTATGCTCGGCAATATAGCGGTTGAAAAAATAACGTCTGAGGATGGCGAAGAAGTCGAAGTTTCCTCATTTAACGCAATCCATATGATGGCGGATTCTGGGGCACGAGGAAGTGCTCAGCAGATTCGTCAACTTGCGGGTATGCGTGGTTTGATGGCTAAGCCTGACGGTTCTATTATTGAAACGCCAATTACCGCTAACTTTCGTGAGGGATTAACAGTTCTACAGTATTTCATCTCGACTCACGGCGCCCGGAAGGGTTTGGCAGATACAGCCTTGAAGACTGCAAACTCCGGTTATTTAACTCGGCGATTGGTCGATGTCGCACAGGATGCCATCATTATAGAGCAAGATTGCGATACTCTCGATGGCATTGAAGTTTCGACGTTGACTGAGGGCGGTGAAATTATTGAGCGCTTGGGCGACCGGATTCTTGGTCGTGTTGCCTTGGAAGATATCGTCGATCCGGTTACAGATAAGCTTCTAGTTGAGGCCAACCAATTGATTGATGAAGAGTTGGTCGCAATTATTGAAGAGGCTGGAATTGAAAGGGTTAAGATTCGCTCCGTTCTGACTTGTAAGAGTAAACGCGGTATTTGTGCGTATTGTTACGGTCGTGATCTGGGTCGTGGCCATCTGGTCAACCTCGGTGAAGCTGTTGGGGTCATTGCAGCGCAGTCGATTGGTGAGCCTGGAACTCAGTTAACCATGAGAACCTTTCATATCGGGGGGACGGCTTCACGGCGTGCAGAGCAAACTGCGCTTGAGGCACGCTTCGATGGATCTCTTAAGTTTATCAACCTTACCACAGTTAATAATGTTGATGGATTCCCGGTGGTTATGAACCGCAAGGGCGAAATTGCTGTTGTTGACGATACTGGCCGCGAGCGAGAGCGTTATGGTGTAGTTTATGGTGCTCGCTTGACCCGTCAAGAAAGTGATGCTGTTGCTAGTGGTGACATCTTGGCAGAATGGGACCCCTATACTGTACCGATTATTACTGAGGTCGGTGGTATCGTTCATTATGGTGATATTGCCGAAGGGGTCTCAATGCAAGAGCAGGTTGATGAGGTCACTGGTCTTTCGCGTAAGGTTGTCACGGAGGCTAAATCTGCTGAAAAGCGGCCACGGATTACCCTGAAAGGGGAGGATGGTAAAACAGTTAAATTGCCAAATGGGACCCAGGCACGTTATATGTTGCCCGTTGGTGCTCATATCTCCGTTGAAGAGGGGGCGGAATTATATGCTGGTGCAATTCTTGCCAAAATTCCACGTGAGACAACCAAGACAAAGGACATTACAGGTGGTTTGCCCCGTGTCGCTGAACTTTTCGAGGCACGTAAGCCAAAAGAACTTGCTGTTATCTCAGAGATAGATGGTATCGTTTCTTATGGCAAGGATTCTAAGGGGAAACGCAAAATTATTGTTACTCCTGAGATCGGTGATCCTGCTGAATATCTGATTCCGAAAGGAAAACATATTTCAGTCCACGAGGGTGATTTTATTCATGCGGGCGAAGAGTTGGTTGATGGCTCAAGTAATCCTCACGACATTCTTCGTGTTCTTGGGAGTAAAGAGCTTTCAAAATATCTGGTTGATGAGGTTCAGGAAGTTTATCGACTGCAAGGTGTCAAAATTAACGATAAGCATATCGAAACAATAGTGCGCCAAATGCTGCGAAAAGTACAAATCAAGGATGTTGGTGATACGAGTTTCCTGATTGATGACCAAATTGATCGTTGGGTTTTTGAGGATGAAAATAATCGGATGATGGCTGATGGTGCTCAACCCGCCATTGGTGAACCGATCATGCTTGGGATTACCAAGGCTTCATTGTCAACTGAATCATTTATCTCCGCAGCATCCTTCCAGGAAACGACTAAGGTTCTTACTCAGGCTTCAATTCAGGGTAAAACTGACTCGTTACGAGGATTGAAAGAAAATGTTATTATGGGGCGACTTATTCCGGCTGGAACTGGAGTTGCTAAGTACCGCTCAGCAGAGCTGAAGACCCCAGAACCAGAGATCAAGTTGGAAGAACCGATTGTGATAGATGAGTCGGAAACTGAAGTGTCTGGAGAGGTTGATTAAGCGGTACGAAAGCTTCATAATTTGGAGTGTTTTTGCTCAATAAAGACTAATCAATATACAGGAAAAAAGGTCTTGACAAAGTCGGGATCGATTGATAATCTCTGCGGGTTTTTCCCCACAGAAAAGTCAGCCATGAGAGGCTGAATTAATGCTAGAGATTTGGGAGAATCTAGATGCCAACAATTAACCAATTGATCCGCAACGGGCGTAAGAAGAAGATTACAAAGTCAACTGCCCCGGCGCTTAAATCTTGTCCGCAGAGACGTGGGGTGTGTACGCGTGTATACACAACGACTCCAAAAAAACCAAATTCAGCATTACGGAAAGTTGCCCGTGTGCGTTTAACCAATGGGATTGTCGTAACTTCATATATACCTGGAGTAGGGCATAACCTGCAGGAGCACTCGGTTGTTTTGATTCGTGGTGGTCGGGTTAAGGATTTGCCTGGCGTTCGCTATCATATTGTGCGCGGTACCCTTGATCTTGCTGGCGTTAAAGATCGTAAGCAGGGCCGATCAAAATACGGCGCTAAGCGCCCTAAGTAACTATATAGTCTGAGGAAGAGGACGTTATGCCAAGGAGAAGAGAGGTCCCTAAGCGGATCATTCTACCAGATCCCAAGTATGGAGATCAGCTAGTCGCAAAGTTTGTAAATAATGTCATGGTTGACGGCAAGAAGAGTACTGCGGAGCAGATTGTATATGGTGCCTTCGATTTAGTTGCTGAACGGTCTGGCAGTGATCCACTCGAAATTTTTAAGTCAGCGATGGAAAACGTTCGTCCTGTTCTTGAAGTTAAGTCACGGCGTGTTGGTGGTTCTACTTATCAGGTGCCGATTGAAGTAAGCCCTTCCCGACGTACTGCTTTGGCAATGCGTTGGATTGCGATATATGCCAAGGGGCGTAGCGAAAAAACCATGCGTGAACGTCTCGCTGGGGAATTTTTGGATGCATCTAATAATCGTGGATCTGCCGTGAAGAAACGTGAAGATACACACCGTATGGCAGAAGCTAATAAAGCTTTTGCTCATTATCGCTGGTAGTACAGTCGTTAGATCAGGAGTAGTTTGTGGCTCGTAAGGTTGCATTAAATAAAACCCGTAATATTGGCATCATGGCTCATATTGATGCTGGGAAAACGACGACTACGGAGCGGATTCTCTATTACACGGGTGTTTCGCATAAGATAGGCGAAGTCCATGATGGCGCTGCTACTATGGACTGGATGGAGCAGGAGCAGGAGCGAGGCATAACCATAACGTCTGCTGCAACTACCTGTTTCTGGAATGACCATCGGGTTAATATTATTGATACCCCTGGTCATGTCGATTTTACTATTGAAGTTGAGCGTTCCCTGAAGGTTCTTGATGGGGCGGTGGCGGTATTTTGTTCAGTTGGTGGTGTTGAGCCGCAATCTGAAACAGTGTGGCGTCAGGCGGATAAGTATGGTGTTCCGCGGATGGCTTTTATCAATAAGATGGATCGTACCGGAGCCGACTTTAATCGTGGTGTTGATATGATCCGGGAACGCTTAGGTGCAAACCCTTTGCCGTTGCAGTTGCCAATAGGCTCCGAGGAGGGTTATCGGGGGTTGGTGGATCTAGTGGCTATGCAAGCTATCGTCTGGGATGATGAGTCGATGGGTGCCAAGTATGAAGTCGTAGATATCCCTGCAGATATGGTAGGCGATGTTGAAGTGGCTCGTGAAGCATTGTTGGAAGAGCTTGCGTCAAACGATGATGAGTTGATGGAGAAGTACCTGGGCGGCGAAGAATTGTCTCTTGCTGAAATTAAAGCAGCAATTCGTAAGGGAACTCAGGATATCGACTTCTGTCCGGTTCTGTGTGGTAGTGCATTTAAAAATAAAGGTGTCCAGACATTACTGGACGCAGTGGTTGACTATATGCCTTCGCCATTAGATGTCGGGGCAATCAAGGGTGTTCATCCCGATACTAGTGAAGAGCTAGAACGTCCCGCTGATGATGGTGCTCCGTTTGCTGCCTTGGCATTTAAGATTATGACCGATCCCTTTGTCGGCCAGTTGAGTTTTTTCCGCGTTTACTCTGGTGTTGCTGAGTCAGGAACAACAGTATTGAACTCAACTAAAGGAAAAAAAGAACGTTTTGGTCGTTTATTGAAGATGCACGCCAATAAGCGCGAAGAGATCAAGCAGGTTTACTGCGGTGATATTGCTGCAGCTGTTGGAATGAAGTATACAACGACTGGTGATACCCTTTGCGATCTCAAAGACCCATGTCTTCTCGAATCAATGGAGTTTCCTGAGCCGGTTATTCATCTCTCGGTTGAGCCAAGGACCAAGGCAGACCAAGAGAAGATGGGGGTTGCTCTTGGTAAACTCTTATCGGAGGATCCATCGTTAAGGGTTCGAACTGACGAAGAGACGGGTCAGACAATTCTTTCGGGTATGGGTGAGTTGCATCTTGATATTATTGTCGACCGAATGAAGCGCGAGTTCAAGGTTGAGTGTAATGTCGGTGCTCCTCAGGTTGCTTATCGCGAATCGATTACTAAAACCGTTGAGGTTCAGGGTAAGTTTGTTCGCCAGTCGGGTGGTCGTGGTCAGTATGGCGATTGCTGGTTGAGGCTTGAGCCGGGTGAAGCAGGTGCAGGTTTTGAGTTTGTGGATGCAATTAAGGGTGGAGTCATCCCTCGTGAATATATTCCTGCTGTCGGCAAGGGTGCCAAGGAAGCCTCTGAAAACGGCATCTTGGCTGGTTTCCCACTTGTTGATGTTAAGGTGACTTGCTTTGATGGTTCATACCATGATGTCGATTCAAATGAGATGGCATTCAAGATTGCTGGGTCGATGGGATTCAAAGAGGGGGCCAGAAAAGCTGGACCGCTTCTCCTTGAGCCAATCATGTCCGTTGAGGTTGTTGTCCCCGAAGAATATATGGGTGATGTCATTGGTGACTTGAATAGTCGTCGTGGACGTGTTATGGGTATGGATTCCCGTGGTGGCGCTCAGATTGTAGATGCACACGTGCCATTATCGAGTATGTTTGGCTATGCGACAGATTTGCGTAGTGCAACCCAGGGTCGAGCCACCTATTCAATGGTTTTTGATCATTATGATCCTGCACCGAAAGTAATTAGTGAAGAAATTATCGCCAAGGTCAATGGTTAGACCGAGGAGAGGAGTTTAGATATGTCCAAGGAAAAGTACGAAAGGACGAAGCCGCACGTCAATATTGGCACCATCGGTCACGTTGACCATGGCAAGACCACAC